>JAFRTA010000305.1 GCA_017427315.1 Clostridia bacterium | reverse complement strand
TTCATTGTATTTTGAAAGCTGCAGCGCGAACTCCAGCTCCGCGAGGATCCGGCGCTGCGCGGGCGAGGGCATGGTAATGTATTGCTGCTCCTCGCGGGGCATGCCGAACGTATCTTCAAAGCCGAATTTTTCACGGTTGCCGCCGACGCGTTTTTTCAGCGCGGCGAATTCAGACGCAAGAGTCATAGTTTTCCTCCGTTAAAGACTGCACAGTTTTTTTGCTTTTTCAAGATCGGATTTCCGGACGTAAATAATATATAAATACTGCCGCTGCGGACCGTCGAGCGCGGAGGCGGGCGTACCGCCCATGGTGAAACGCATATTCGCGTTCTGCTGCAGCTGACGTTGAAAAGGACCCTGCCCGGTTTTGGTTTTCATTTCATAGGGGATCGAGTTCGCCTTCAGCGTCGACCATACGTTCGCCGTCGCCTCGGCGTTGACGTCCTGAAACAGGACCGCACGGTTAAAAATGGTAATCATGGGTGTGTTTACTCCTTTATTTGCAAATTTTGGGTTTGTCGAGGCGTCGGGCGGTATGCCCAACAGCTCGACAAATCAGTATTTGACAACATACCCTTCCCCGCTCCATTCGCCGCGGATGAAATTCCGCGGGCGGATCAGGATGCGGTCGGGATAAACCTCCAGCGCCGCGCCGAGACCGCCGCCGTCGTCATATAAGAACGACGGAAGGTTCAGGAAATACAGCCCGGGCGCGGGGCTTTCAAAAGACCGTTCCCCGAACTCCCGGTGCATATGGCCGCTGATGTACAGCACGGGCTTTTTCGCGGCGTGCTTTTTCAGGACGTCGAGGACTTCGTCCGACTGCGCGCCGAGACACGCCTCCGGCTTGTCCGCGCCGTTGATTCCCCGGGGCGGCTGATGCGCGATCACGAAACCGGGACGGCTGTCCGGAGCGTCCGAAAGCTCCCGGTCCAGCCACGCAAGCTGCGCCGGCGACAGATACGCGTCGTCGTTGTACATCGCCTCGGTGCCGAGCACGATAAAACGGAAGCCCTTCACTTCGAGAGAATAATAATTTCTCTCGCACGGAACGCCGCAGTACCGCAGGAACGCCCGAAAGCGCGCCTCGGCGACGGAGAAGGGCTTCTCCCCCGCCGTGCCGACGCTCGTACCGCCGGAATCGTGGTTGCCCATTTCCGGCACGACCCGCGCACCGCGGCGAAACAGGTTTATCATCGCCCGCAGGTTCACGTACTCGCATTCCGCGGCGGAATTGGTGATATCCCCCGCGAGGATATACGCGTCGGCGGGCGAACGCGAAACGCCGGCGAAAGCCTTCGTCAGCGTCACGTTGCGGTCGCGGAAGGTATTGCCGTCGGTGTGCAGATCCGCCGCGAGGACCGCGTTCATAAGAATACGGTCGGGCTCTTTCGGGGAATACGCCTTCCCCGCAGAATCCGCGCCGGTACAGGCGCCCTGCACGGCGACGACGACGGTCTTGTAGATATCGAGCGCGGTGAAGGGATCATACGCCCGCATACGGGAAACCGTCCCCTGCCGGAACCGGGTCGGGGACGGTTTTTCTTTCGGATCACACGCCGGCATACGCAGAGAACCCGCCGTCGATGGGGATGATAACGCCCGTGACGAACGCGGAATAGGTCTCGTCCGCAAGGAACAGCAGCGAGCCGGTCAGGTCGTCCGTCGTGCCGAAGCGGCGCAGGGGCGTGTGGGAGATGATTTTCTCCGAGCGCGCGGAAAGCGAGCCGTCGGGGTTATACAGCAGCGTCTTGTTCTGATTTGTGGAGAAGAAGCCCGGCGCGATCGCGTTGACGCGGATGTGGCGTCTTCCGAGTTCCTTCGCCGCTGCCTTGGTCATCCCGATGACGCCCGCTTTGCTGGCGCTGTAGTTGACCTGACCGGGATTGCCCATGACACCGGAGATCGATGCCATGTTGATGATCGAGCCGTGGCGCTGCTTCATCATGACGCTCCCTGCCGCCTGCAGGAAGTTGAAGCTCCCCTTCAGGTTGATGTCGATGACCT
>JAFRTA010000304.1 GCA_017427315.1 Clostridia bacterium | reverse complement strand
ATACCTCCATCAAGATCGAGGGTATGCCCCGCAACACCGGCATGCACGCCTGCGGCGTGGTGATCTGCGACAAGCCCGTGGACGACTACGTGCCGCTGTTCAAAAGCGGCGACGCGGTGGTCACCCAGTACTACAAGGGCTGGGTGGAAAAGCTGGGCCTGCTGAAGATGGACTTCCTGGGCCTGCGCACCCTGACGGTGATCACCGACGCGGTGAACATGATCCGCAAAATGGTCCCCGATTTCGACATCGAGAAAATCGATATCGACGATCCGGCAACCTATAAGATGCTCGGCGAGGGCGGCACCTACGGGGTGTTCCAATGCGAATCCGGCGGCATCCGGGCGCTGATGATCAACATGCACCCGCACAACCTCGAAGATATCATCGCCGTGATCGCGCTTTACCGCCCCGGCCCGATGGATTTCATCCCGGCGTATCTCGAAAACAGAAAGCATCCCGACAAGATTGAATATGCGACCCCTGAGCTGAAACCGATCCTCGACGTTACCTACGGTACGATCGTCTATCAGGAGCAGGTCATGCAGATCTTCCGCGACCTTGCGGGCTATTCGATGGGCGCGTCCGACATGGTCCGCCGCGCAGTGGCGAAAAAACAGGCCGACGTACTTGAACAGCAGAGAAAGTATTTCCTGTTCGGTTCCGACGGCTCCGACGGCAGTTCACCCTGCGACGGATGCATCAAGCGCGGCATTAGCGAGAAGGCGGCGAACAAGATCTTCGACGATATGGGGACCTTTGCTTCCTACGCGTTCAACAAGTCGCATTCCGCGGCTTACGCTTACGTTACCTTTCAGACCGCGTGGCTGCGGTGCCATTATCCCGCCGAATTCATGGCGGCGATGATGACGAGCGTTCTTGACAACACGGAAAAAATGGTGCCGTATATTTCCGAATGCGGCAACCTCGGCGTTGAGGTCCTGCCGCCGCACGTGAATTTCAGCGACGAGAACTTCACCGTCACCGACGGTAAGATCCGATTCGGCCTGTTGGCGATCAAGCAGGTCTCCGGCGCGTTTATTCATGAAATCGTGAAGGAGCGCAAGGAAAACGGCGATTATAAATCGTTCTATACCTTCTGCGAGCGCGTGTACGAGAAGGGCTTCAATCGCAGATCGGTCGAGCAGTTCATCAAATGCGGCGCATTGGACGGGCTCGGGCTCAACCGCCGTCAGATGCTGCTGATGATGGATGTGGTGGTCTCATCGCTCGAGGTCGACAAGAAGAAAAAAATCACCGGGCAGATCGGGCTGTTTGATCTCGGCTCCGAATTTGCCGAGCATCTGGAGCCTGCCGCGCCGGATGTGGAAGAAATGCCCGAAAAGGAAAAACTTGCCGCGGAAAAGGAGACTACCGGCATTTATATCTCCGGCCACCCGATGGCGGCGTATAAAAAAATGGCGAAGGCATACAAATGCGCACGGGTCGACCGGCTGCTGGAAGCCGATCCCGCGGACCCGTCCTCGTACCGCGACGGCGCGAAGGTCAGCGTACTTGTGATCATCGCGACCATGCGCAAAAAGATCACGAAGAACGATACGACAATGGCGTTCCTGCAAGTCGAGGATATGAACGGCGCGATCGAGGTCCTCGTGTTCCCGAAGGCTTACGACAAATTCGGCGCAATGCTGGAAGAGGATGCGATCATCCTGATGCAGGCGCGGCTTTCGGTGCGCGACGACGAAGCCCCGAAGCTGCTGCTGGAATCCGTAACGCCCGCGCCGTCGCTCGTGCAGTTCGAGCGCGGCGTCAACGTGCCGCCCCCGGCGTATGAGACTGTGGCGCCCGTCCGCGGGAACGCGCCGAATACGGCTCCCGACGCGGCGCCGCCCGAAGCTCCCGCGCAGCCTGCGGCAAACCAGACCGCCCCGGCCCGGGCAAAACCGCGCAGACTGTTCCTGCGGTTCCCCTCCGCGTCGGATCGCGTCAAAGCGTCGGCGGAGAGCCGCGTGCGGGAATTCCCCGGCGCGACGCCCGTGTGCTTCTATTTTGAGGATACGAAACAGTACGACCTGAAAACCGGCGTCGCCGCCGAGATCAGCGCCCCGCTGCTGGAAAACCTTCGGCGGATGCTGGGGGAGAAAAACGTGGTCTTGCAGTAACCGCCGAAGGCGGCTGCTGCAAGACAATGAACAATGGATAATGGAAAATGAATAATTAAGGACGGACTCCGTCCGTACCTGATTATAGATGTGCGTATCCTAAATTATCCATTATCCATTGTCCATTATCCATTTAAAAACGATTTGGAGTGTCATTTTTGGTCGGAATTATTGACGTCGGCGGGGGCATGCGCGCGATATACGGCGCGGGCGTGCTTGACCGCTGTCTTGATGAAAATATTGATTTTGATTACTGCTGCGGCGTTTCCGCGGGCGGAGCGAATATGTGCGCGTACCTGGCGGGGCAGCGCGGCAGAAATTATCGGTATTATCACGACTATTCGTTCCGAAAGGAATACATGAGCGTGGAGAACGTGCGCAGAAAAGGCGCGTATCTCGACCTGAACTATGTCTACGCGACGCTTTCGAACAGCGGGGGCGAGGATCCCCTCGATTTCGCGGCGATGACGAGCAACCCTGCGCGGCTTGTGCTTGTCGCCACAGACGCGAAAACGAATACGCCGGTATATTTCACAAAGGACGATATGGCGCAGGACCGCTATGAGGCCATCAAGGCGACCTGCACGATCCCGGTCATCTGCAATACGACGCTCATCGGCGGCAGGGAATATTTCGACGGCGGGCTGACCGACCCTCTGCCGATCGAAAAGGCGCTCGCCGACGGCTGCGATAAAATCGTCGTGGTCCTGACGCGGCCGGTGGATTACGTCGTCGACCGCTCAAGGGAGCGCGTCGCTCCGATCGTAAACCGGCTGATGAAAAAATATCCGGCGTCGGCAAAGTCCGTCTTCGGACGGCACGACGTTTACGCGAAGCAGCTTGCACGATGCCTTGCGCTGCAGGAAGAGGGAAAAGTCCTCGTCGTCGCGCCCGACGACACCTGCGGCGTGGATACGCTGAAAAGAACGCCCGAAACGCTCGACGCGCTGTACCGGAAAGGGTATGAGGACGGCGCGGCGATCAGGGAGTTCATTCAATAGTTCGGAGTTCGGAGATTGTGCGTTTTGCGCTTTACGTGTTGAGATAAGTAACCGGTAACCGGCAACAAATAACCAACAACCAACAACAAGCAACGAGCAACAAGCAACAAGCAACGAGCAACCAACAACAAGCAACGAGGCGCTGACCATGACTGCAAAACCCGAATTGAGATTTCACGAAAACGGAAGATTTAAGATCCTGATGATCTCCGACTTCCACGCGGGGCTCGACTTCAGTCCGAAGCTGACCGCCGGGATGGAAGCCCTGCTCGAACATACGAAGCCGGATCTGGTGCTGATCGGCGGCGACCAGTGCATCGTGCAGGATACCGAGGAGAAAACGCGCGCCTATATCGAGAAAATGCTCGCGCCGATCCTTCGGCGGGGGCTCCCGTGGGCGCATATCTACGGCAACCACGACCGCGAGCAGTCCATGCCGCTCGAGACGCAGCAGAAGCTTTACGAGCAGGTGCCGTACTGTCTCTCCGAGGCCGGCCCCGCGGAGCTGCCGGGCGTGGGAAATTATCGCCTTGATATTCTGTCTTCGTCCGGCGACGGAGCGGCGTTCCGCATCTGGGCGTTGGATTCGCAGCGGGAAAACAGGGATTTTATCGGGCAGTTCGGCCTTGCGGAAAACACGCGCTTCGTGCTGCCGCAGCCCTTCGGCGCGGGTTGTCAGCAGGGTGGCGTGACGTTCCGGCAGGCGGCGTGGTACTTCGGCGAATCCGAACGGCTGGAACGCGAGTGCGGCAGAAAGGTGCCCGCGATCATGTATTTCCACATTCCGCCCATCGAGGTCAACCTGATCGACCGGAACCCCGAGGAAACGCACGCGATCGGCTCCCGCCGCGAGAGCCCCGGCTGCTGCGAGCTGAATTCCGGCGTCTTCATGGCGTGTCTGGAGCGGGGCGACGTGAAGGGCATTTTCTTCGGGCACGAGCACCTAAACGATTTTTCCGGCGAATATTGCGGAATAACGCTTGCATACGACGCCGCTTTGGGATATAATATGTCGGCGCACGACGATCTGCGCGGCGGAAGAGTGATCGAGCTGGACGAAAAAACGGGCTCGTTCGACACCTATACCGTCAAGCTGATCGATATCATGGGGAAAGACGCGCTCCGCGACCCCGATTATTTTGAAGGCGGCTGCCGGTATTTTTTCCGCAAGCTCCCGTGACGCGGGCCGAAAATTACAAAAAACAGGCCGATTGTTACACGTCGACCCATTTTTGCATATTTTGCGTTATGATAATCATAGAATAAAAACAGAAAGGGGTTGTTCCCCGTGAACGATAGAAAAGCTGTTTTCAAAAAAGTCCTTTTTGTGTTCGGCAGGATCTGCACGCTGCTCTCCGTCGCGTTTGCGGCAATCTACCTTTTGTGGTATACCTCCTATCCGGTATATCACTTCCTGTCTGCAACGCCGGGGCTGTCGCTGTTCTTCTTCGACGACGCGATCATTCTTCCGTTCACCGCAGCCGCGCTTTGCGTGACGGTGACCGGCGTCGCGAATATTCTGTTCTACCGCAAAGAGCTGCCGGTGGGAGATCATTTCCTGAGCCTGATGCAGATCCCGCTTCTGATCTTCGGCGTCGGCATCGTCCGGGACTGCGTGGATAAGACCGGCGATCGGTTTTCGCTGTGGAGTCCGTTTGCGCTTCACGTCGGGCAGGTATCGGTGATCGTCTATTTCGCGCTTCTTGCTTTGACTTGTGTTTTGATGGCGCGCAACACGAAACGTTACGCGCTCGGCGGACGGGCGCGCATGCGCCTGATGAAAACGCGCCGTGAAGACCGGCGGGAAAACGCCGCAGCGTAAGGACGGACAATCAAAAACGCGGAGAGCACGTCGTCTCTCCGCGTTTTTTTATTCATTCTTCGTCAATCAGCCGTATCGCGATATCCGGGCGCCGCGACGTGATATTGTCCGGATTCGCCGCAAGCGCCGCGCGGATATCTTCGGGGGCGTTCACCGTCCAGAGCGACAGCTCAAGCCCGCGAGCGTGCAGAATGCGGGAAAGCGCCGGGTGCGCGCCGCCGTAATGGATGTTCAGTCCCAATGCGCCGAGCCGCGAAGCCGTTTGTGCAAGCTGCGCGTAATACGATTCGTCTGCGTAATGGCGCTCTTCCATCTCCCGGTTGAGATAATAGGGGATGTCCGGGCACTGCCGGCGGACGTCGGGGATCCATTCTTCCGGAATCCCGGTAAAGAAGACCCGATCCGTGAGACCGGTTTCTTCGGCGAGCGCCTGCACCTTCGCAAGATGCGCGGAAGGACGCTTCAGGTCGATATTCATGCGGATCGCCGGATGCCGGCGCAGCAGGCCGAACGCGTCGGCCAGCGTCGACTCGCCGCCCCGCGGCTCGTCGTGCGAAAGCACGGGCTCGCCCTGCGGGGTGAACGAAAGGTCAATTTCCACGACGTCCGCGCCGGCGTCAATGCCGGCCTGAATCGCCTCGATGCTGTTGTCAGGATACCCCATCGCCCCCGCGTGGGCGGTGATCGTCGGTTTTCGGGTGGGCATGATTTGCACCTCTTTTTGAGTGGTGAATTCTGATTTAACTCCGCTAAATCAGAATTTAAACGGATCGCACAGCAGTATCACCGCAGCGGCGCCGACCGCCATGCCGATCCACTGCTTCACGGTCAACTTTTCCTTAAAGAACACGACGGCGACCAGCGTGACGAGCAGCAGGATCGCGCCGTTGAACACCGGGAAGAAAATCGCGCTGTCCATCGCGCCGGAGAGATACAGGTTCAGCTTGTTGCACAGCGCGATCCCGACGCCGGCGAGACACATCAGCAGAAGCGGCAGGGGCGTCGTGAGACGTTTGCCTTCCGCGTCCTTCGGTTCCTTTTTGCGGCAGATCAGCGCCGTCACGATCGAAAACACGAACGAAAAGGCGAACGCGACCACCAGAAACGCGTCAAGCTCGTCTTTGTACTGCGTATTCTGGTGCCACTTCTGCATCACGCCGATGGCGCCGGTGCAGAAAAAAGCGATCATGCAGTAAAGCAGCCAGCGCAGCGTCGCCTTTTTTTCGTCGCCCCTGAGCTCCGCAGAGAGAACGAAGCAAACCGCCATCATGGCGATGCCGACGATCTGCACGGCGGAGATCTTTTCGTTCCAGAGCACCGCTCCGGAGAGCGCGGGAATGATCATCGAAAGCGAGCCGAGCACCGTCGTATAGGAATAGGGGCCGATCTCGATCGCCATCATGTTGAAAACGGACTGGACCGCCGTCGTCAGGCCGAAAACGACGCCGAGGATGACCGTGAAGCCCGACGCCCGCAGCGAGCCCGCGAAAATTGCGAGACCGACCGCGGCGACGGCGCTCGTTATCGCGCTGAACAGGTACCGCTCGAAATTGCCGTTACGGTATCGGTCGCTCAGATATTTCTTGACCACGGAGCCGGTCAGGCTTCCTGCGAGGGAGATTGTCAGTAAAACGTAATGATTCATCTGGTCTGCGCTTCTTTCCGCGTTACGCCTCGATGGAGACGGTCTGTCCGGACGGAAGGCGGTAAAGCTCCTTTTCCGTTTCGTAATACAGGTCCAGAAGCGTCGGGTTGTATACGCGCGTGCCGTTCGCGCTGAAAACAAGGGCGCGGAACGCGGTCACGTAGTCGTATATTTCGATATTCGTTGCGTACCAGGTATCCTCTTTCCCGCCGAGGATCCGGAAAAACTCCTCGATGCGGTCCCAGTTGTTGTTCCCGTCGAATTCGTAGCTGTGCCCCCAGAGATAGAACAGGCGGGGATACCGCGAATCGCTGTAGAGCCCGTCCACGTCCGTATCGGCGAACGCCTTCGCCCAGTCGAGCACGTGCGGGTTGTTGTGGTGCGCCGTCGGCATCCAGCGGTGCCAGTCCTCCGGCAGCAGAAAACGGTCGTTGTCGCCGCCGAGCGTGCGGGAATAAACAATGCCGAGATCCGTCAGATACCGTTTGACCGTCTCATAATCCGAACCGCCGGTGAAGCGGGTCACGCCGCTGTTGGGGTACGCCATGCCGCGGATGATCCTGCCGAAATTCTGCTCAAGCGCAAGACGGCAGTTCAGCGCGTCACGCAGCCCGACGAGGGTGCGGTGCGTGCCCGGCGCGAGATGATATTCGCCGTGGATCGCGACCTCATGCCCCGCGCCGAGGATGTTTTCGTTCAGTTCCTCATAGGTGACGTGTCCGCCGTCGCCGACGCGTGCGCTGTTGATATTGAAGGTGCATCTGAAGCCGTATTCCGACGCGAGCGCCGCAAGACGCAGATCCTGCCGCACGCCGTCGTCGTAGCTGAGCGTAACGGCCTTCGTTTTGCCGCCCGGAAAGCGCATATGCGCGTTCATCATGCTGAAAACCTCTTTTCGTTTTCTTCGCGGGATATTTTAGCAGATGGCGACTTTTCCGTCAAGAGGAAATGAGAATAACACCCCTCTTGACCTGAAACGTTTTTTGTGCTATGAATGATATAGTGAAAAAGGGGGAGTGGGCCGGTGTTTTTTGATCTGGATACAAAAAGGGCGTCGTTTTGTTATAACGGCGGGGAGATCGCGCTGATCCCGGCGCAGATGAAGGCCGCGGGAGAGGGCGCGTACGAAAAGACGCTGCCGGACGGTCTCACGGCGATCCTCGAGATTGAATCGTTCGGCGAAAACGCGATTTATCAGCTTCTGAGATTCGAACACCGCGGCGACAAGAATTCCGGCACGGTGTCGCGCGTGCGCTCGATCGACCTCTCTCTCTCGGCGGAGGGCGAGGTCGTATGGGAGAGCCTCAGGGGCGATTCCTGCGGCAAAGAGAGCTTCAACCCGCTGAAAAAAACGTTTGCGCCGGGCGATTCACTGTGCGTGGAGCCGAAATTCGGCAGACCTTCGGATACCGACGGCTTCCCGTATTTTGACCTTGCGCTCTCCGGGAGCGCGGCGACCTTCGGCGTCGGCTGGAGCGGTCAGTGGGTCCTTGAGATCGAACGGACGCAGACGGAGCTGCATGTGTGCGCGGGGCTCGCCGTCGCCGAGACGTTTCTCTATCCCGGCGAGGGCTTCCGCGCCGCGTCGGTCCTGTGCGTGAGCGCCGAGGATATCCCCGCGTCCCGCAGGGCGTTCCGCCGTCTGACCTTTGAGCGGTTCAGCCCGCATACGGAAAACGGCGCATACGTCACGCTGCCGATCGCGGAGCAGAATTTCGACCGCTATTTCGGCAAGCGCGACGATTGGGCGACGGTCGCGGGGCAGAAAAAATGCGCCGATATCGCCGTGGGCTGTCATATGGACGCGCTCTGGCTCGACGCGGGGTGGTTCAAAGACGGCTTCCCCGGCGGCGTGGGCAACTACAGCTTTGCGCCGGGTTTTCCGGACGGGCTTGCCGAGGTCGGCGCATACGCGCACGAAAAGGGCCTCAGGTTCATCCAGTGGTTCGAGCCCGAGCGCGTCAACTGCTACAGCGAGACCTATCGAGACCACGCCGACGAGGTGATCGTGCTCGAAAGCAAGGGCAGCGTCAACTGTCTTCTGAACATCGGCGAGGAGCGCGTCCGCCGCCGTCTGACCGAACTGCTCTGCGATATGATAAAGACGCATCATCTCGATATTTACCGGCAGGATTTTAATATCTGTCCCTCGGGCTATTGGGACACCGAGGATAAAAAACACCCCGGGCGGCGCGGCATGACCGAGATCCGCTTCGTCGAGGGACATTACAAAATGTGGGATGAGATCCGCGCGCGTTTCCCCTCACTCCTGATCGACAACTGCGCGAGCGGCGGCAGGCGCCTCGACGTTGAGACGACCCGCCGTGCGGTTCCCCTATGGCGCAGCGACACCGGCTGCAGCCCCGCGACGCAGGAGCATCCCAACGACCTGTGGAGCCAGAACCATATCCTCGCGCTGACGCGGTATCTGCCGTATCATTCGAACGGCAGCTGGAGCGCGCGCCCTTACGATATCCGTTCCACGTTCTCCGGCGGCATCGAGATTAATCTCGACGTGTTATCCCCGGATTTCGATCCGGAGCCGGTCGTGCCGGTCGTTGAGGAATGCCGCCGTCTGCGCAAATACTGGCACGGGGATTTTTATCCGCTCACCGTGCCGGATAACTCCGACCGTATCTGGGCGGCGTGGCAGCTTTCGCTCGGCGACAGCGGCGTGATCCTCGGAATGCGCCGCAGCAAATGTCCGTTCGGGACGTTCACGCCTTCGCTCTCTGCGATCGACCCCGGCGCGCAGTACGAGGTCACGGTCACCGACGAAACGATGCACGCCGAAACAAAGACGACGTCCGGAAAAGAATTGCTGCATATGAAGCTTTCCTGTCCCGCGCCCCGCACGAGCGTGGTCGTTGAGTATCGTAAAATCTGATCCTATGCGCTTGCGCATAAATCAGATTTTCGGATATCCGCGAAGGGCGTCAGCACGACAAGCCTTTACAACCCCGCTGCGGTGTGGTATATTATGATTGAAAAATACGGCAAAGGAGAATGATAATGCATTTATTATCGTTTTTGACGAACAGCCGGCAGACTGTCGCGCTCTCGGAGCTGTTCGCTGTGCTCGCGCGGCTTGCGAAGGCGGTCTCCGCCTTTGACGTGAAGCGGATCGGCGTGCTTTTCGTCGCGCTCGGACAGCTTTTCGGCGCTTCCTTTGCCGACCGTCCGATCACGCCCTATCAGGATCCGATCGATATGAGCCGCTTTGAACTGGTCTGGCAGGACGAATTCGATCACGGCTTCGATACCGAAAAGTGGGGCGGGCATTACGTCTACGGCGCAAATGATACGCAAAAGCGCGATACGGCGTACTGGAACCGCGATCAGGTCAGCTTCACCGACGACGGCTGCATGAAGATCACGGTCGAGTACAAGGAGAACGGGCCGAAGGGCGCCGGCTACTATTCCTACGGCATGGAGACCAATCCCAACAAGCATTACGACGCGGGCTACAAGGGCTACGAACAGCTTTACGGATATTTCGAGATCCGCTGCATCCTGCCCAAGGGCGCGGGGCTGAACCCGGCGTTCTGGCTGCTCACCGACGGCATGTGGACCGACGATTCCGACGGCGGCGTGACCGGCGCGGAGATCGACGTGTTCGAAACGCCTGCGGATTACAATGTGAACGACAAATTCTTCGGTTCGGTCTATCATACGATCCACGTGGACGGCTACGAGAAGGCGCATAAAAAGTCGCTGCTGGGCTGGTATTACGCGAAGAACCCGTACGAGGAGTTCAACACCTACGGCGTGGAGTGGAACAGCGAGGGCTACACGTTCTATATCAACGGCGTGGAGACCGCGCACAGCGCGTTCGGCGGCGTATGCGAGGCGCCGCTGTATCTGATCATTTCCGTCGGCGTGGACGAAAAGGTCGCGGGGAACGATTTCCTGCCCGCGTCCATGATCGTGGATTATGTAAGATGCTATCAATATAAATAATGAGGAAACATTCGCGGCGCCGGCTCGCTCCCGTTCCGGCGCCGCGCTCCGTGCATAAGGAGACTTGAAAATGAGGTTTATTGACGTAAAAAGCTCGCCGGACGTCGCCGCCGACGGGATTCATGACGATACGAAAGCCCTGCAGGCGTGTCTGGACGCGGCGGGGGAGGGCGGTACGGTCTATTTCCCCGACGGGACGTATCTACTCTCTGCGGCGCTGATCTTTTATTCCGGACAGCGGCTGTTCTTATCCGACGGCGCGACGCTGCTGCGTTCCGCGAAAACCGAGCCGGTTACGAGGTATCTGCTTGCCTCTTATTCCGAACCGTCGGTCGAAGGGTACGGCGGGACGCACGACGTGGTGATCCGCGGCGGGACCTTTGACGGAAACGCGGACACCGACGAATTCCTGACGATGGTCAACACGGTCCGCTGCACGAATATTACCGTCGAGGGCTGCCGCTTTGTGCACGGCGCGGGCTGGCACTGCATCGAGTTCAATTCCACCTGCGGCATCGTCGTGCGCGGCTGCGTTTTCGACGGCGCGAGCTATACGCGCCTCAGACCGGATCTGTCGAACGAGCTGATCCAGACGGACGCGCCGGACGTGAATTCCTACGGCCCTATCTACAACTGTGACGGGAAGCTGATCGATTTTCGGATGGGGAAAACGCCGTGCGAACAGATCCTGATCGAGAACAATCTCTTCAAGTGCTTCGGATACCCGGCGATCGGGCACCACGGCGACCATGCGCACCGGGATATCACGATACGGAACAATGTTTTCGACGGCCCCTGTTCCCGGGACGGAAAGTCCCGCGGATATATCACGTTCATGCCGCAGGTGACGGGGATCCGCGCAGAAGGGAACGTTTTTCTGACGCACGGAACGGACCCCGGGAAGTGCGGGGTTTTTCAGATCAAGAACCCCGATCTCGCCGCGCTGACCGAGAAGGATAATATCGTGATGTAAAAGCGATCCCACGGATCGTTTCCTGTCGGTTTTTCCTTCCGCAAGGGGCGCAGAAACCGCCCCGGTTTCCCATCCTTTTAAATGCGCCGAAAAAAGCCACCCCGACGGGTGGCTTTTTGGCGCGCTTGCAGGGACTCGAACCCCGGACCCACTGCTTAGAAGGCAGTTGCTCTATCCACCTGAGCTACAAGCGCATATTGGAGCGGGTGATGGGAATCGAACCCACACGACCAGCTTGGAAGGCTGGGATTCTGACCATTGAACTACACCCGCAGAACAAACATCATTTTAACATAATATCACGGCGCTGTCAAGTGCGAAACGAACGGATTTTTTATTTTTTAAACTCCGGTTTCCCGCCCGGGCGTCGTTTCTTTTCCGTCGCCGCGAAAGACAGGGCGACGACCTTCTCCGCGTCGGAAAGCTTAAGCATTTTCGCGCATTCATCCATCGTTTCGCCCGTGGTTTTCACGTCGTCAAACAGAATGAACCGCTTTCCCGCAACGGCTTCTGGCGTCGTCACGTCGAAGATTCCGGCGACGTTCCCGCGTTTGTAAAGATGGGGGAGGGATTTCTGCGGCGGAACGTCGTAAAGCTTCACGAGTCCGTCGAACACGGGGATATCCAGCGCTTTCGACAGAAGGACGGCGAGCTCGCGCGCCTGATGGAAAGACCTGGCGTCGACTTCTTTTTTGCGCTGCGGAATATAGGCGATATAGTCCGCCTGAAAAGAACAGGCCTCCCGGTAACGGTTTGCCGCCGCTTCGGCAAAAAAGAGCGCCGCCCGACGGTCGCCGCCCCTTTTATAGCGCAGTATGCCCTCTTTTACGACGCCGTCGTAGATATACGCGGCGATTGCCTCGTCGTAAAAATGCGACCGTTTGCCGCAGGCGCAGCGCTTTTTCGGCATTGCGCAGCGCATACAGGTTTCTCCCGCAATCGGTTCCGCCTCCGTTTTGCAGTTTTCGCAAAGCCGCTGCAGCGGCGCGACGACTTTGCCGCAGAACGCGCAGCGCGCAGGGTAAAGAACGGCGAGCAGCTTCTCTTTTTGCGGTTGTTTCACAGCTCTTCCTCCGTGCCGGTGTTCTTGATGACCTTCAGGCGGGAGAAGTCTTCGCGGTCTTTTTCCTCGAGCGCGTCGGTAATGTATCGGATTTCCTCCTGCAGGCGGGGAATCATGATATTGTTCAGCGCGTTCGTGCGCTTCTGCGTTTTGCCGATTGCGTCCGCAAGCCGGATGACGCTGCTTTCGATATCCGCCATCCGAACGGTGAGGCGCTTGACGTTTTCAAACGCGAGATACGCGTCGTCAAGCTGCGAGGAGGTTGCGGAAAGCCCGTAATGAATGCCCGTCTCCCGCTCGCCGAGCGTGATTTCCGGGTGCTCGACGCCCATCACGCTGCGCAGGACGACTTCAAGACCGTCGTCCACCGGAACAGAGCGCGCATATTCAAGGCAGCTTCCCATAAAAAGGTGCGCTTTTTTCAGCTTTTCGTATGCGTCCGCATAAGCAAGCTCCAATTCGTCCTGAATGGTTTCGGACCGTTCGAGCAGCGTCATGATTTCGCGAACGAGGATATTCTTTTTTTTGCCCATCAGGTCGTAGCCGGTTTTTGCGAGCTCCAGGGATTTTTTTGCCGCCATCAGGTTGTTTTTCGTCGGCGCGGTACCGGTTGCCATGGATTCACCACCTTGCTGGATTTGTGTTTATCGAGAGAACGGGATTGGGGGATGGGGATTGGGGATTGGTACTGTAAAAACAGCATTAGAAAGAAATGATGCAGAAAACAGTTTATGGATCAAGCTTTGTCATCTATGATTTCAAACCAGGAAGCCGGATATGCGTATTCTTCACCGTCACCATCCATATTTACGATACTGATCATTTCCTTTTTACCTAATTTTTCTTTACAACTGACAGCATCATAAACCTGATTGTGTTTAAAACCATAATACTCTTTGCTCAATATATACTTGACTTTCATTTTTTCGTTATTATTTATCGACATAACGTGTTTTCTTATGTGCTTGATCTTTTTCGATGACGAATGGCAGCAGGGGGATTCTATCGAACGTGACGGTGCGTACCATTCCCCAATCCCCATTTCCCAATGCCCAAATCCTGAATCGTCGAGGT
>JAFRTA010000036.1 GCA_017427315.1 Clostridia bacterium | reverse complement strand
GCAAGTGATCAGAACAAAGAAGAAAAAGAATAATATTTTAAAGATTAGAAATGGGGCTGTTTCAGACGTAAAAATCTGTGATAACTCCATTTCTTTTGTGAATATGGCGGGTGGTATCGGCTTATCAAGCATCTCCTTTATATGTACACGAACGCGCAGAGGGGTGCACCTGTAACCCCGGTTCAGGTTTACTGTTTGAAAAGACTACAGAATATCATGAATTATAAATGCAAGTCAAATGAAGGTCAGTAAAATGCGAAAAACGGTTAGATAAATCCAAAAATGTGGTTTTTTACAATTGATTTGACATTGAAAAGGATAATTGATATTATTTCTTTTGTAAAGGGGATGTTTTCTCTGATAAGATGGGTTACATTTTTTCTAAAGAAAAAGCGAAACAAAAAAATTCCTCCCATGCCGTCGCGGGAAGAGTTTGTCGATATTATGTACGACAAACAGCTTTTGACTGACAGAGCCGAAATACTGCGGGTTATTTATTCGACAAACAGGGAATTCCGTTATATAATTTATAAAAGTAAAAAAGCTCTTTTGTATTATGAGCTTGAACGGCTGTCTCGACCCGACGAATTTGAATGGGAACTTATCTGCAAAGAAGAAAACGCGCTTCCGGGATATTGGGAACCGGCAGGAAGCGATTTCAAATCTTTCTTCAACGATATTGACGAACTTATGAAGGATTTGAAATCGGAACCGGAATACAAACAGTACTTTATATGATTTAAAATGAAAAATGAGAGTATTTGATCTGATCGTCCGACCGGCCGTCCCCGGCGATTCCGCGGATATCCGTGAAATATGCGGGACCGGTCTCGGATATGATTGTGAAGAAGAATTAGTAAATCGCCGTCTTGAAAACATCGGGCAGGGCGACGCCGTTTTCGTAGCCGAGACAAACGGCAAAGCGGTGGGATTCGTACACGCTGAATGTTACCGGTGTCTGTATTTTGAGGACGCACTGAATATTCTCGGCCTTGCCGTACTGCCCGAATATCGGAGAAACGGAATCGGCAGAATGCTTATGGACGCCGTTGAAGATCATGCACGAATACACGGGATCGCAGTGATCCGTCTGAATTCCGGCGCATCGAGGACCGGCGCGCATGCATTTTACAGAAGCATAGGTTATGACAATGAAAAAGACCAAATCAGGTTTTTGAAATACCTGAACTGACGCAAAGAGAATAACCTGTCTTAAGGAGGAGTTTTTATGCGTAAACTGATGTACGTCGAACTCAAATCCGGCTGCTCCGACGACGGTCCCGCCTGGATCGGGTACGTTCGGACCTCGAAGAGTGAAAAGACCGTCTATTTCAACGATCACGCATTTCAGAAATACAACAGCGGCAGCGGCAATTATTATGATATCGAAACCGGGGAAAACTATTGGATCTCCGGCGTCAAAAAGAGGGAAAGCAACCGGCACTGGGCAGGACACGGCAAGATCATGATCGATCGGAAAGCGGTCCCGGAATACCTTTCGGTCATCGGGGAAAACGCGCTGCCGAAACAGTTGTTTGAGGTCTTGGATATCGAAGACAGATATCCCGTCGAAAGAGTGTACCGTCTTTTGAACGGAGAAGATTGATCATATTTATTATCACGGAAAAACTGCGGCGCGCGTTGTTTTAACGCGCGCCGGAAACGTTAATATTCAGATTTTGTCCAGCCCGTTTGTTTCGATAAACGCATGCGCTTTTTTCAGGATCAGCTTATCGTTGTCAAAATTCAAGGCGTTGTATGCGTCCTCGTAAGGCAGCCAGGTATATGCGGCGATCTCCTCTTTCTGTATGATCGTCTTCGTATCTTTCGTCGCAGCAAGGAAGATCCGCACGCTTTTGTCGACCTTCAGCCCGATCATATAAGACGAATCCTCGCCGAAGCCTTCGAATACGTCGATGTCCAGCCCCGTTTCCTCGAGCACCTCGCGCTTCGCGGTTGCGAGCTGGTCCTCGCCGCGCTCCATGTGCCCCTTCGGGAAGCCCCAGTTGCTGCTGCGGCAGTTTTTGATGAGAAGGAACTTCGTCTGTCCGTCGATTTTGCGAAAAACGACCGCGCCGTCCGCGCCGCAGCCGCGGGCGATGCTGTCGCCGATGACGAGATAACCGCCGCGATCGGCGGCCGCCGGTTCCGCGCTTTCCGCCGCGCCGACGGGCAGCGAGAGAGAACCGAATGCGAACAGAAGAGAAAGCAAAAGAGTCACGGTTCTTTTGATGGTTCCGTTTATGGTATCCGTCTCCGAAAAATGATTGTACGGGCGCCCGGTTCGGGGGCCGATTTTCCGTACCCGAATCAATTATATCAGCTTTCTTTTGTTTTGTCTATACAAAAAAAAGAGCCGGGGGACGTTTTTTGTT
>JAFRTA010000303.1 GCA_017427315.1 Clostridia bacterium | reverse complement strand
ACCGTCAAGAAACGTATACGCGACCGGCCACGGATTCATGCCGCGGACAAGGTTGTATACGACCTCACTCCGGGCGTTCTCGGGGATGCGCGCCTCGTTCTGCGAAAGCATGGCGGCGTAGTCCGCAAGGGCGTCGTTCTGTTTCACCGGCGTAATCGTGCCTTTCATGAGGCCGTCAAGCGTTTCCAGCAGCAGCTCCGGGCTCATACCGGCAAGTCGGTCGAACAGTTCTCCCGCCGTTTCACGCTCGCCGATCGGCGTTTCTTTCTGCAGAAGAATATCGCCCGTATCAAGGCCTTCCCCCATCAGCATCGTCGTAATCCCGCTCACCCGATCGCCCGCGATTACCGCGCGCTGGATCGGCGCTGCGCCGCGCAGATGCGGCAAAAGCGAGCCGTGCACGTTAACGGGGGCGATGCGCGGGATCTCGAGCACGCGCTTCGGCAGTATTTTCCCGTAAGCGGCTACGACAAGAAAATCCGGTTCGAACGAACGCAGATATTCATACGCCTCGTCCGATCTGAGCGTCGTCGGCTGATAAACCGGAAGATCGAGCTCCAGCGCCGCTTTTTTGACGTCGGAAGGCGTCAGGATCTGTTTTCTGCCGACGGGCTTGTCCGGCTGCGTCACAACGAGCCGGATATCGGCGCCGGCGCCGGCGAGAGCGCGCAGACACGGCACGGCAAAATCCGGCGTGCCCATAAAAATCACGGAATACACGGTCGATCTCCTCCCGGGGTCATTTCAATGCGTCTGAAAAAGGGGCGGTTCATTTTTTTCTGCGCTTATCCTTCGCCTCGGGACGGAACAGTTTTTCTCCCGGTGCAAGCCGATCGACGAACAGGATGCCGTCCAGATGGTCGATCTCATGGCAGAAACACTGCGCTTTCAGCCCCGTCCCTTCGTATAGGCACCAATTCCCGTCCCGGTTCTGCGCGCGCACGCGCACCCGTTCGGGACGCTCGGTAACGCCGGCTCGGTCCGGAACCGAAAGACAGCCCTCCGTTTCGTGCTGACAACCCTCCGAAAAAACGATTTCGGGATTCACCAGCTCGAGCAGTCCGTCTCCCACGTCGACGATCACGGCGCGTCGAAGCACGCCGACCTGCGGCGCAGCAAGGCCAACGCCTTCCGCTTTACCGAGCGTATCGCGCAAATCATCCAGAAGCTTCCAGAGCTTTTCGTCGAAAACTTCTACCGGACGGCTCTTTTTTCTTAAAATCGGATCCGTATCAAGACGGATATTCCTTGTCGCCATATTCCTCTTCCTTTCCGTCTGCATCGATGTCAGAATATCTCCGCGGGGTCGATATCCGCAAAAATACCGACGTCTTTATTTTCTTTATCTTTCATCGCATCGATCAGCAGCCCGCGCAGCATTGCGCGGAACCGAAGCGAATTTTTGCACTTAATAATGATTTTATACCTGAATTTATTGCCGAGCTTCCGAATAAAGGACGGCGCGGGCCCGATGGCGATGATTTTCACGTCACGATATTCGTTTTCCACACGCGTCTGCGCGTTTTGAAGAAAACGGTAAGCGGCCGATTTCGCCGACGCCTCCAGCGGCGAGGAAAACCCGACGACGCACAGATCGCAGAAGGGCGGATAAATCATCAGCCGACGGTTCTCGATCTCGGCGGTATAAAAAGCCTCGTAATCCTGCGATGCGGAAAGCGCGACAAGCTTGTTTTCCGGCGTAACCGTCTGAATGATCGCAAGACCCTGCTCCCCCCGCCTGCCGGCCCTGCCGACGACTTGCGTGAGCAGATCGAACGAACGCTCGGCGCTGCGGTAATCATCTTTAAAAATCCCCATATCCGCGCTGATCACGCCCGTCAGCGTAACGTTCGGAAAATCAAGGCCTTTCGCGACCATCTGCGTGCCGACCATAATATCGTATTCCCCCCGGCCGAAGCTTCGCAGAAGTTCCTCGTGAGAGTTCTTCGCCATCGTCGTATCCGCGTCCATGCGCAGGACCCGGGCTTTCGGGAATAGCTGATGCAATTCTTCCTCCACCCGCTGGGTCCCGAAACCGGAATAGCGGATCGCCTCGCCGCCGCAGGTCGGGCATTTTGCGGTATAAGGCACGGAATACCCGCAGTAATGGCACATCAGCCGCCGGTTCGCGGCGTGATATGTCAACGAAATGCTGCAGGATGGACAGGAAACCACGTTTTTGCACTCGGAACAAACGGCAAAAGTATTGAAACCGCGCCGATTCATGAGAAGGATCGACTGTTTTCCCGCGTCCAGATTTTCCTGCAGCATCGACCGAAGCTTATCGGACAGGGCGGTATCGTGCGGCATTCCGGAAATATCGACCACTTCGACGTGCGGAAGAAGTGCGCCGCCGTACCGTTTCGTCAGTTTCAATAGCTTAAAACGGCCGGAAAGCGCGCGGGAAAAGCTGTTCATGGACGGCGTTGCGGAGGAAAGAACGAGCAGAGATCGATCTCTGCCGCAAAGATACTTTGCGACCTCGATTGCGTTGTATCGGGGAGACCTGGAGGATTTATAGGTGTGCTCCTGCTCTTCGTCGACGATGATCAGGCCGATTTGCTCAAACGGTGCGAACACCGCGCTTCGCGTTCCCACGGCGATCTGCGCTTCCCCGGAACGGACGCGCCGCCATTCGTCCGCGCGCTCCGTCGCGGAAAGCCCGCTGTGGAACACGGCGATATGCTTTCCGTAGCGCGAATAAAAGAGCTGCAGCGTCTGCGGCGTCAGGGAAATCTCGGGAACCATCAGAATAATGCCGCGTCCGGTGGGAAGCGCTTCGTCAATCAGGCGAAGATAAACGCTCGTTTTACCGCTTCCGGTCACGCCGAACAGCAGCGAGCAGGAAGCCCGGCCCGAAAACAGGTCCGTTCGCAGGCTTTCAAACGCCGTCTGCTGTTCGTCCGTCAGCTCGATCGGAGTCTGAACGCCCTCCTCGGCGTAAAACGCGGAGGGTTCGGAATAGTAATGCACGTCCCGCAGCTCGATCAGGCCTTTTCGCTCAAGCGCCAACACGACGGAAGCGGTCACACCCGTAAAATAACAAAGCTCGGATACCGCTGCGCTTCCGGCGTCACGCAGCACTTCCAGCACCGAACGCTGCTTCGCCGTCAGTTTTTCCGCGGGGGAATCGACGTCCGCCTCCTCCCGCAGAACGGCGGTACGCCGCGTCTTTCCGTCGAAAAATGAAGCCGAGGAAACGTTAAGATAAATCAGTTTCTTTTTCAAAAGCTTCGGCAGGATCGGATTATCCTTCGCAAGACCGAATTTTTTCAGCAGAGTTTCTTCCCCGACGAACCGATCCGCCGACGGAATCGCATCATAAACGGCGCGCTCGTCGGGCGAAAGGGCTTCGACGGTTTTCTCATCCGGATACGCTTCTCTGCAGTAGGTCGGTTTACCGGCGAGACAAAGCCCCGCCGGAAGCATCGCTTTCGCCGCTTCGAACATCGTACAGAAGGTCCGCTCGGCGATGCGCTCAGCGAGCGCAACCGATTTTTCGGTGAGCAGCGGCCCGTCGTCGCAAAGCTCGCGGATCTCTTTATATCGCTTATCCGGGAGCGGCAGAGCGCTGCGCTCGATCTCGAAGACGAACCCCTGACGGCCTTTTTTTCCGTTCCCAAAAGGTACAATAACCCTATACCCGACGCATATCGTCTCTTTCAGCGCGTCAGGTATAAGGTAATCGTAAAGTGCGTCGAAATCATAATTCGCTTTTTCAACCGCAACGCGGGCGATCATAAGGGATTCCAAGGGGGAAGACACCCCGCATTCAATCCTCGTCGATATACTTTTCGACGATACGGTACTTCTTTGACAGCAGCTCGTCTACCGCGGTGCTGATCGGCTTTTCCTCGATGATCTCTTTCTCTTCGATCGCCTGATCGACGATCTCACGGGCTCTTTTCGATACCGCCGCAACCAGAGAGTATCTGCTGATGCCGCCCTCAAGCAGGCGGTCAAGATCGGGACTGATCATAGCTTCGTCATACCTTTCTTTAACTTTGTTGCTCCGAAGTGTAAAACTTCAGGATATCGTGAACGGTCTGTACCGTTTTTTCCAGTTCGTCGTTCACCACGACGTGTTTATAAAGCCGGCTTTTTTCCATTTCTTCCTTCGCGATCTCGAGCCTTTTGCGAATGGTCTGCTCGCTCTCGGTGCCGCGCTTACGCAGACGCTGCTCGAGCACGCCGATGGACGGCGGCATCAGGAACACGGAAACGGCGTCGGGGAACTGGGCGATGATATTGGCGGCGCCCTGCACTTCGATCACGAGAATAATGATCCTGCCGGCGTTGACGGCGTTCTCGATCTCGCTTTTCAGCGTGCCGTAATAATTGTCGTTATAACGGACGTATTCCGCGAATTCACCGTTCTCAATCCTGCGTTCGAATTCTTCTTTCGAGATGAAATAATAGTGAACGCCGTCGACCTCACCCTCGCGCGGAGCGCGCGTCGTCACCGAAACGGACTGACAGATACGCTCGTCCGATTCACAAAGACAGTTCAGAACGGTGTCCTTCCCGCACCCGGATGGCCCGGAAAGTACAACAAGCATTCCTTTGCCGATCTCGTTACTCAATGCCGTCCGCCTCCGATAAAGATAATTCCGCTTCGGGGATCCGCTGTGCGATCCGCTCCGTGCCGAGATAAGACAGGATCACGTGGCCGCTGTCGGTGATCATGACGCTTCCCGTCTTTCTGCCGTAAGTCGCGTCGATCAGCATCCCTTTCTCCCGGTTCTGCTGGATAAGACGCTTGATCGGCGCGGAATCGGGGCTTACGACGGCGAGCAGCCGGTCGGCGTTGACCAGATTCCCGCTGCCGATATGAACGATCCTCATAATTTCACCCGTTTATTCGATATTCTGTACCTGTT
>JAFRTA010000302.1 GCA_017427315.1 Clostridia bacterium | reverse complement strand
GTCCGCGGTCGCCGCGGCGGCGGCATTTTCCCTAATCATCGCTTCGTCGGCAGCGATTACCGCGTCGAGCTGCACGATATTGTAATTCAGGTCTTCAATGTTGAACGGATCGTCGTTCTCCGGCAGCCGCAGTCTGCCGTTCAGCGAATAATTCATTTACTCTGTCTCCCCTATCGTTCTGTCGGAACGGACTTCGCCGCAGGTATACGCGGCGAGTTCGCGCCACGTTCTGCCCCGCAGTTCGCCGTACCGGTTATACAGCAGCTCGACCGTCAGCGTCATATTCAGCGGCACGACGTTCTCGAGATACTGCGTCACGCGCTGCGTCTGCGAACGCATGCCGAGCGCAACGCGCACATTGATGCGGTCGTTTTCCCCCGCGCCGCCGAATGTCCGCTCAATCAGAAAGCCGTCTTCTCCCAAAAGCGCGGCAAGATACCGCCCGATCCCGGCAATCGTATAAGGCCGCCGATCGAGCAGCACGGAACGAATCAGAAACCGCGTATCTTCTGCCCGCACTTCCGGCGATAAGCCGAGCGAAGAGGCAATCTGCGCCGTCTCTTCATCCGTCGCGGTATCCGCAAACTGTGCGGGAACGATACGGTCCAAACGCGCTTCGAGGAAATCGATCCCTTCCGTCAGCGCGTCGAGGATCGCGTCGACGTCGTGCAGCTCCGTCAGCATTTCAGGCAAACAACGTTTCAGATCGAGCTCTCTCATTCGACGACCTCCGTCAGCGTCAGCGTTCCGAGCACCGGGATGCCGCCGCCGTCAAACACGCTGCTGTTGACCGTCTGTCCGCCTCGTTTGACGGTGACGGAATAAACGTCAAGAACGTCCTCCGCGGAAAGGATTG
This sequence comes from Clostridia bacterium, assembly GCA_017427315.1. Classification (GTDB taxonomy): domain Bacteria; phylum Bacillota; class Clostridia; order Oscillospirales; family Acutalibacteraceae; genus RGIG2774. Next base: position 4,538 of record JAFRTA010000302.1, on the reverse strand, counting down.
CGGAAAAAACCTCGCTCGAACGCAGCGTCGCCGCGCCGTCCGCCGCCCATGTCTGGCCGAGCCGGACGGTCAGTTCGTTGATTTTTTCCGTGATTGCGGCGCGTACCGCCGCCGATTCCGCCGCCGCACGTTTTACAATCCGGGCGGAAACCGAAAACTGCTCGGCGGTTACGGCGCGTACCGAACAGATATGACAGACCGGAAGCGTTTCACCGACCGCCGCGTCAACCGCGTCGAGCACGCTTTGGTCCGGCACGCCGTATTCGTCGGAGATTACGGTCAGCAGCACGTTGCAGCCGTCGTTCGCAATATCCGCACGCTCCGCTTTACAGCCGCCGACGCCTGGCACGCCGAGCGCCAGCTCGGCATACGCCGCGCGGTTTCCTGCAAACGCAGCGGACCGGACGCTTGAAAAATAACGGCTGCGCAGCTCCTCCGCCGTCTCGTCGTCTCTGCCGGGCGAAACGACCCGCACCTCGTCGCCGGCTCTGACCTCCGGATCGCTGCCGAGATATACGGGCAATTCCGACGCTGCGGCACCGAGCACACAGGCCGTTTCGCAAATCAGAAGATACCGGTTCTCCCCGGACTGCTCCGCGGCGTAAAAAGTCAGTTCGCCGAGGGAAAACCGCAGTTCCGACCGGCTCCCGGTCAGGTCAAGCGAGCCGGAGACCAGCGAAATCTCGACCTGCGGAGCCAGCGCGGCGCGGAATTCGACGCCGCGTTCCGCAGCCCGGCGCTTCAGATAGGGCAGCGAGGCGGTATCCGCAAAGCATTCCGCCGCGGCTTCCTCGATGCGCAGATAAATCGAAGTCATCGCCAGCGCCGCCGGCGCAAGCAAATCGTAACCGACGCTGCCCTCCGAGGTGTCGAGTCCCTTTTCCCGCACGGAAGACAGAATCAAATCAAGAAGCTGTTCATAGATCTCATTTTCGGTCAAAACGCTCATACTTCCGTTTCCTCCCGAAATTCGCCGTTCTGCGTCAACACGCGGAAACTGACGCGGATTCCGCCGTCGTCAACCCGTGAAAACAGAAAGGAATCCACGCTCCCGATGCGGTCGTCCTGCAAAAGCGAATCCGTAATTTCATTCTTGAGTTGGATAAAATAAATTTCGCCGTTCATCCGGGACAGCGTCCGAAGCGGCAAACCGTACCGTTCCGAGAAGACCGGATACGCGCCGCGGTCCGTCAGCAGCCGCAGCCGAATCGCCTGCCGCAGCGCCGCCTCGCCTGTCGCAGCGCCGCCGATTCGCCCGGTATGAAAGTCGATCGCATAGTCCTTCTGCGCCGCGGTACGAGCCGCGGAGACAGGGCCGTCGAAACAAGTGTCAGGCGTCATGATTCCTCCTGCCGCAGCACGTCGACGATATAATAACGCTGTCCGCCCGCCGCCTTCAGCGCCAGCGCCGCGTCGCCCGCGGCGAGCTTTTCCGCCGCGCCGTCGCAGACGCGCACCGCGCGCTCCGGCAGACGGACGCCGTTCAGACTCACCACCGTGGGCGAAACGGTTTCGATGCGCAGCGTCACCGCGTCGCATGGGTTCTCCGCCCGGCAAACGCGGCGCGCCGCGTCGCGTATCAGCTCCGCGAGTTCAAAAGCCTGCGTCATAACGTCCCCCGTGAAATATATCTCATTGTTGCGTCCATCAGATGGATTCCTCCCGAAAAAGTATGCTCGACGCTCTCGCAGCGCATCTCCTCGTACCGTTCTCCGTCCGCGGAGAATTTTACGACGCTGCCGCCGCGGACCTCCGCGTTTCCCGCACAGCCGCGCGCGAGAACGCAGACGTTCTCGCGGGAATACGTCTCCAGCAGTTTTTTTACCGTCTGCGCGGGATCCTGCGCCGCGTCGAGCCGTTTGTAATACTGCAGAACGCCCCATCGCTTTTCCGCCTCTGGCGCGTCCGCAGTATACAGACTGCGCACGCCGCTTCTCCGGTCGTCCGCCGCTGCGGCGATGCGGTTATAAACGCCGGAATCAATGGAATACCGTTTGCTGAACGAGCGCATGTTCGTCGGGTCGAGCAGTACGCCGCCCGACGCTTCGTCCGCTCTTTTCAGCGTCAGCGCGCCGCCGTCGTCATACAGCAGATAGCTCCTTCCCGTCTGTTCCCGCGTCACGGTCAGCGCATCGGAAAGAATATCCGCGAGCGTGTTTTCATATACCGTCTGCGGGAGCACGTATCCGGTGTCTTCGACCGTTCCCGTCCGCAGACCGTACTTTTTTGCAATCAGTTTGACGAGCTCCGAGGCCTTTCCGCCGAAGGCGAAGCTGTCTCGGTTTTTCAAATACCGAAGCTGATCGAAGCACTTGACGCGCGTCAGCCCCTCGCTTCGCAGTTCAACGGTGAACACGTAACCGAAAAACAGGTTTTTCCCGCCGAACGCAAAAGAAACGGCGTCGCCGTCGGAGATGTCCCCGTCCCGCACGCCGATTGCAGAAAACTCGAACACCGCCGGAGAGATTCCCGCGAACGAAACGAGCTTCGGCACGCCGACGACGCACGGCGCAATCGCGTCGCCGCCCCGCCCGATCACCAGACTCATCCCCTCCGCGTCGAGATTCTTCAGCGCAGCGTCGCTGCCGCGGAATTCCGTTTTTCCGCCGACCGTCACGGTCCGCACGGAAACAATCCTGCCGACGGCTCTTCCTTCGCCCCCGCCGTTTCCCGACGGCGCGTCCGCCGCGCCGTCGGGAATGATATTTCCGTTCCAGCCCCATCCGAGGTAGCCGTTGTGCAAACCGGCGGAAAGCTTTCTTTTTACGACCGTTCCGACCGGATCGTACATCCATCCGCCGCCGGCGGACAGCGCGACGTGTCCGTAGAGCCGTCCCATACTGCCGTCTCCGTTGAAATACAACGCCGCACCGGCAGGCGGGCAAAGATCTCCCGCCGTGCCCGCGCGCATAAAATCATACCGCGCCTGCTTCGCGCTCGCCCGCGAAACAAGCCGTCCCGTTCCCGCGTAACAGCAGCGCGCGACGAACCCCTGGCACCTGCCGTGCCAGACGGACGAGCCGACGTACGAAGCCGCGAACGCAAGCATTTTTTCAAGTTCGGAAGCCATATCAGCCACCGACCTTCAGCTTCACCGTGCCCAACTCCCTGTATTGCCGCAGCTTGAGCGCAACCAGAAAATCGTCGCCGTATTCTTCCGCGTCCTCAACGACGGTCATATCCTCAATCGTGACCTTTTCCGTCGTATCGAACAGACACGCCGCCTTGCCGCTCACGCCCTCGCGAAGAATCGTCCGCGCGTCGGACGCGTGCACGGTCCCGGTATCGGATCCGGTCAGAAAAAACGCCTCTTCACTGCCGTAATTCAGCGTGCGGGCGGCGAATTTCAGCACCGTTTCCGCGTTGAGCCGTCGGATGACCACCATATCGAAGGGCTCGGCGTTTTCGTACAGCCGACGAAGATGCTTCAGGTAATACTCCGGCGGCTGGTATCCGTTGTGATACAGCGCGAACGGATACCGAACGGTCGGCAGCAGCAGCGAGAACAGATACTGCCGCAGTCCGGGCGTTTCCGGAAGGACAATCTCGCCGCCCGCCGCCAAATCGAAGATTTTGCTTTTTCCGGCCTGCGTTACGCTGAATTTGGAAGGCGTCACGGGCATCAGGATATTATCAAGATAAAAATAGTACTTCATATTCCTCCGTCTGCGTCTTCTTTCCGGCGGCCGGACCCTCTTATTTCATAAAGCCCTACGCGGGCGGCGTTGATCCGCCGCCGAAAAAAAACGCCTTGATTACGTGCCGTAAGTCAGCTCCGGAGAAGCCGTCAGCGCGGCGCGAAGGTCGGAGATGAAATCGGACATATACCCGTCGAAGCTCTCCGGCGCCGCATTGCTCGCGTCAGAGCTTTCCTCCGCCGCGAGAGACTCCGCGTTGCAGCGCTCCGCCCCGTCCCGCCGCCGTACCGCAAGCGGAGAAAAAGCGCCGACCGCTCCCCTGAGGAGGACCGCGGTTCCGGCAGCTTCCCGGTCTTCCCCGTCGTCATACAAAAAATCGCCGAAAGCCGAAAGCTCCGTCCGCGCGTCCGGAAGCGCGCCGGAACGCTCCGTTCCGTACCGATGCAGCGCCGCTGCGGAAGGATTGCCGAAAGCTGCGCCGCGGCAGACCGTTTCGGCGCGCGGCGTGAAAGGAGCCGTCTGTGCCGTCGCCGACCGCCGTTCTTCCGCGTCCGAAACCTTCCCGACGCGCGCAGAGCCGGTGCCGACGTCCCAGGAAAAATTCCCGGCGCGAACGGAAGCAGGCGATACGGCCGTCTCGCACCGCTCCCCGCCGGAGAGCAAAACCTGCGGCGCGTCGTCGAAAACGGAAAATCGCGCCGCAAGGGCGGCCTGCTCCGCCGACCGGGAAACGGCGCCGCGTTCTGCGAGCGCCGCGGAATTTTCCGTAAACGCTCTTTCAAGCAACGCCGCGTCCGCCGGATAAGACGGCTTCGACGCGGAGAGAAATACGCCCCTGTTTTCGTCGTCTCCGTGTGTTCTCTCCGCAAAAACGGACGCGTCGGGCTCCGCTGCGGAACG
>JAFRTA010000301.1 GCA_017427315.1 Clostridia bacterium | reverse complement strand
CCGAAACCGCGACTCAAATCAAAGAATTAACTCTGTGAATACAATAGAAACTAACAATAAAATTCACAGGCACGATCCACGAGATCCGATACCCGATATCCGAAATTCTGATTTATGCGCTGCGCGCATAAATCAGAATTTATTGACTTTTCCTTATTAAATGACTATACTGGATATATCAATCAAAAAGGACCTGATCCGCATGAAAATGAAAAGAATCATTTCTGTTTTCCTTTGCGCCGTTCTGCTGCTCTCTGCGCTTCCGACGGCGTTCGCTTCGTTCGACCGGAACGACCTGAACGGTTACCCCGTCGTGATCGTACCCGGCTTCATGAACGCGCAGATGCACGTTGAAAACGAAGACGGAACCACGGAGAAGGCGTGGCTGGGCGGCTTCGACGAGGCGCTGAAAACAGCGGGGCTCTCCGCCGGCAAACTCATCGCCGACGGCGTGAGCTACGGCCTCGGCAAAGAAAACGACCTGGGCCGAACCCTCGCCCCGGTCGTGAACAGCGTGATCGAAAAGCTCGCCTGCAACCCCGACGGCACGAGCAAATACAATGTCGTGACCGACGTGCCGCCCACCGCGGAAGCCTCGCGCTGGTCGAACCTGCGGGACGAGGACCTGACGCTGCAGGATTACATCGACGATATCATCTCCACCGACGATATCTATATCTGCTTCACCGATTTCCGCATGGATCCCGCGGACAACGCGAAGATCCTCGATCAGCTCATTGACGATATCATCAAAACCACCGGCTGCAAAAAGGTCAACCTGCTTGCGCAGAGCTACGGCGGACAGGTGACCGGCGCTTATCTGAGCATGTATGCGGCGACGGCGGGCGAAAAGATCAACAGCGCCGTGCTGATGTGTCCCGCCCTCGGCGGCGCCGCGGTCGCGGAAGATTTTCTCACGGGGGACCTCGATATCGAAGAAGAGGAGCTCGTGAAATTCATCGAATACTCCGTCAATATGGAATACGATTTCCACAAGCTTCTCGCCTCGCAGCCCCTCGGCTTCCTCGACGGGCTTGCCGAAGAGGTCCTTCCCACCTTCACGGACGTCGCGCAGAGCTGGCTGAGCGTCTGGGATTTTCTTCCCTACGAGAGCTACAAGGATATGATCGACCTTCTGCACCCGGATCAGAGGATCGTCGAGAAAACCACCTGGTTCCACGAAAACATCGTGAAGAACTATTCGAAGAACCTCAAAAAAGCGCAGAGATCCGGCGTGAATATCACGATCGTCGCCGGCGCGGGAATCCGCTGCGTCACGGGGTCGAACGTCAACTCCGACGCGATCATCCCCGTCGCGGGCGCCACCGGAGCGACCGTCGCTCCCTACGGACAGCGCTTCAACGACGGCTATACCTGCAAATATACCGTATGTAAAAACAAGGGCCACAACCACCTCTCGCCCTCGATGGAGATCGACGCCTCCACCTGCTACCTGCCCGAAAACACATGGATCGCGGACGGCTACTACCACGGGCAGGAGATGAAGGACAGCGCGACGAAGGACCTCGTTCTCACGCAGCTTCTGACGAACCACCCGATCAAGGACGTGCATTCCGACCCGGCGCACCCGCAGTTCCACGCGGCGGACGGCAGAGCCTCGAAGGTCTTCGCGGCGTTCGACAACAGCGTCGAGGGATATCTCGGCTCCGGCGATACCGCCCTCGTCGTGCGCAACTGCACCCACGAAAGCGCGATTTTTATCACGGATATCACCGTGCGGGGCGCGGACATTTCCTTCCTCGCCCCGTTCAAGTACATCCCCGAGGACGGCTCCGCTTCCTTCGCCTTTGCGGGCGAGGTCCCCGCGCAGAGCCTGACCCGCGCCGCGGTCACGGTATCGTATATCGTGATCGGCCTGACGCCCACGCCCCTCGCGCAGCGGACCTTCGATTTCACGCTGATGAACGGGGACGCGCCGGAATACGACGCGGAAAATCCCTACGCTCCGGCTGATTTCGAATGGGATATCGACGGGATGCTCGGCGACGCGGGCGCTTCCGCGGTCGCGGGCCTCGGCATGACGGGACAGGTCGCGGTCGTGATCGCGTCGGTCCTGCGCATGATCGAGATCGTGAAAACGCTTATCGCTGTGTTCCGAAGCTTCGGCGGCTGATTGCGGCTTCGCAAATCGAAATTCGATTTGCATCCCCCGATTCCCTGCGTTTCACAAAAAGAAAACTCCGCCCGACGCCGGGCGGAGTTTCTTTCTGTCAGACTGTAACCGTTATTCAAATCTGATCGGCACATGTTCCTTCACGATATCGATCACGGGCCAGCCTTCCGCGGCGGGCAGGTAATACGCCGAGTGGACGGGATTTCTGTGCGAATCCACGATCTCGTATTCACCGTCGACGATCGAGATCACGATATCGTTGTCGAGACCGATACCGTCGAGCTCCTGCATCTTCACGTCCTCCAAAAACTCCGGCCAATCCTCGAAATGGGGGCAGAGGATATAGGGCACGAGGTCAAGACAGTCGAGGAACATATACCTCCCGCCGATGCCGCAGTTGTCGTATCCGTGGCGGCACCAGCACATCGCGCCGCTGCTCTGCCCGGCGATGACCGTGCCGTTGTCGTAAGCCTGTTTGAAATACGGGATCGCGCCGCGTCTGCGCCAGGTCTCCATCAGGAATTTGAGGTTCCCGCCGCAGGCGTAGATCACGTCCGCGCCGAGGATCACGTTTTTGATATCTTCCCCGGTCAGGCTCTCGTCCGTCAGGTACAGGCACTCCGCCTTTTTGAACCCGTGCGTCAGAGCGTAATGCGTAACGATCGGCTCGTCCTCTTTGCCGTCGTGCCCCGCGGTGGGAAGATAGACGAAGCTGTCCCGCTTGTCCGCGAGAGAAAAAATGTGGTCGATGATCGGGTCGGACTCGTTCTCGAAGAATATGCCTCCGCTGCCGAGCACCAGTTTATGTTTGGCCATGGTTGTCACCTCTGTGAGATTTGAAATGTGAGATGTGAAATGTGAGATGTGAAATGT
>JAFRTA010000300.1 GCA_017427315.1 Clostridia bacterium | reverse complement strand
CTTTCCAAATCCGAAAAGGGCAGGAAGCTGCTCGAAAAGGATCTCGGCACCAAGCCCCTGATGATCCTCGGCATCCGCGCCGTTCCCGCGTTCCCGATCGATCTCGTCAGCCTGCTTTACGGGGTGACGGGCTGCGGATATTTCAAGTATATCCTGTTCTCTTTTCTCGGGGTGTCGTGGCGCGTCGTGCTTTTCACGATCATCGGCAACGACGTGTTCCGGTTTATCCCGATAGATAAAATCATTCTGATCGCCACTTGCCTGATCCCGGTGGGGGTGATCGCATACCTGCTCAAAAAATTTGTTTTTTCCGAAAAAAAAGCCGCCGATCCCCCCGGCGACAGGGAAGAAAGCGAGTGCGGAACATGAAAAAAACACGGATCGCGGCAGCAGTCCTGTTCCTCTGCGCGGGATTGCTTCTCCCGTTTTCATCTTGCGGGAGAAACAAAACGCCGGCAGCGGAGCCGCTCGTATTGGATACGGCAATCGCCGGGACCGAATCGCCGCTGCAGGAGCAAACGCCCGCCGAAAAAGCGGCGCCGCCCGTGCCGGACGGGAAAAAAATCAGCGCCGCCCGCGCGCTGAAAATATATAAAAAAGCAGTAGGCGGGCTGAAAGCCCGGCGTCCCGGCTTCACACGCCTGCAATGGCAGTCTTTCGGCGATATCACCACCGCAGACCCCACAGGCGTCGTATCGGGCGTTCTCACGATACTGTCCGATTATCTGGTGCGCAACGGCTCCGAGGCTGAAGCGCGGGCGAACCCCGAAATCGTCGCGAAAGGCGACGGGGCGGCTGCCGTTGAGAAACTGCCGCTGTTCCGGTCCTCGGCCGAATATGCAGAGACGGAACACCGGGAATTCATCTCCGACGCGGTATATGTAAAACACAGCGATTACAAAGAATACTGGATTTTTTTCGCGCCGGAGCGCAATCCCGTATCCGGCGGTCTCGGCATGGGCAGCCTGATGTCTCCCTTCGACCGCGCGTCGATTCCCGATACGGTCGGAGATCTCATCCGGAGCATCAAAAAGACGACCTGCAGATAGAATGCGTTTATTCCGGCTGTTATTTAATGTTCCGCACCGACAAAAACGGACGGCTGATCCGCATTGAAAACCATATGTCCGCGCAAATCGACGCCCGGGCGGAAATCGATCTGGTCTTCGCCTCCGCGGAAATCCTCAACGGAAGCTGCCGCTATGAGGAGCATTACGTCTTTACCGATTTTGAATATGAAGCATAAGAGGTCATTATGAAGAAAATCACTTTTCGTATGATCCTGTCGTTCCTGCTGATCGGCTCCCTCTTATCCGCTTGCCCCGTCGCCGGAGCGGCGGACGCCAAACGGGATATGAGAACGCTGCGGATCGTCTCCGATATGGGCGCGCACGGCGAATTTCCCGAAAACTCCGCGGAAGCGGTGCTGCTCGCCGCCGAACAGGGGGCGGACGAGGTACGGCTCCCGGTCAAGGCGACCGCCGACGGACTGCTGATCCTGTCCGAAGACGATAATCTCGAACGGATCTGCGGCACGGACAACAAGCCGATCGCGGCGCTGAAGTCAGACGAGGTGCGGGCGCTTCGTGTGCGCGGCGGTTCCGGCGGCGCGGCGGAGTTCACCGAAAGCGGCGTGCCGCTGCTGACCGACGTTCTGACGGCGGCAAACGGAAAAATCCGTTTTCTGCTGGATTTTGACTTTTCGATCCGCGACGCCGTATACGCCGCAGCAAAGGACGCGGGCGCGCTCGCCGACTGTGATTTCACGCTGCGCGCTCCGGCCGAAAAAGCGCTGGCGTGGCTCGACGCGCTCGATGAGAACGTCTCCTGTCTGATTTACAGAAAAACGAACGTGATCTTCACCGCGTTTTCGATCCTGAAAGCGGTCGGCGGCGACGGCGGCGTATGGTTCGCGTCGGGCAATCCCTACGGCGTGGTCTGGAGCAAGGCGGTCGGCAGCCGTCTGACAGGATGCGGATGCGCCGCGGCGCGCGTCTCCCGCAAGACGCTCTGCGGCAAACGGTTCGACACGCCGGACTATTGGGATAACCTGATTGCCGCCGGATACAATATGCTGATTACCGACGACGCGGCTGCGATGGTAAGATACCGGGAGGAAAGTCTGGCGGCGCTCGCGCTTCTGCGGGAGCATACCGCGAAGGTCGAAAGCTCCTTCCGGCTCGAGGAGCTGCGCTCCCCCGCCTACCGGAAAATGAAATTCGCATACAACAACGCGCTCGCCGAGGCGCGGCGCCTGTGCGCGAAGGATTTCGCGGGACGCACCGAATGTGAGGACGCGCTTTACGCGCTGCGGACAGCGGTCAACGATATCGAATCGAATCACGAGCAGCTTCTGAACGGCGAAGCGGACCTGCGCCTGACGCCCGGACGCATCGTAACCGCAGCGCTGACGGTCGCCGTATTCGCGGCGCTGGAGATCTTCATCGCAAAGAAGCGCAGAAAAACGAAATAGCAATCGGATATATACCGGAGGTATCGAGATGTATTATTTTCTGATGATCGCGTTTTCCGTAATCTGTCTTGCAGTCATGCCGTTCTTTCTCGTCGAGCAGAAGACCCCGTCGGTCCGTTCGCTGACCCTGAAAATGATTTGCGCGTCGATGTTTCTTCTGACCGGCCTGGCCGCGGCGAAAAAAGCGGGGATGAGCCCCTACGCCCGTTTCATGCTGCTGGGGCTTCTGTGCGCGTGGTTCGGCGATCTGTTCCTGCATATTCAGGGCAAGGCGAAGGTCCCCTGTCAGGTAATCGGCGTTCTGGCGTTCCTCGCGGCGCACGTGATGTATCTTCTCGCGTTCGGCAGGGAGCTTCGGCGCGTTTCTCCCGAAACGAAAATGTTCACGCCCGGCGCGGCAGTTTTTGTCGCCGCGGTGCTCGTTTTCTATACGGTGATTGTGTTCGCGACCAAAACAAAGCTGCACCCTGCGCTGCTCGGACTTTACGGCTACGCGGTCTTTCTGACCTTTATGTGCTTCACGGCGCTCCGACTCTCGGCGCTTGTGTTCCCTGCGAACGCGTTCGGCGCGACGCTGCTCGGCACCGGGGCGATCCTGTTCGTGCTCTCGGACGGCTCGCTCGGCATCCTGATGTTCAATAAAAAGCTGAAAACCAATTTCCCGCTGAAGATTTTCAATATCGGCACCTATTTCGTCGGTCAGCTCATGCTCGCGGCGACGATCCTGTTCATCGGCGGATAAATCGCGGGAACATTCCCCCGCGGCGCGGCATAGTATGCCGTGAAAGGGGGGAAACACCATGTTCAACAACAGCTACGAGCTTCTGATCATCATCGTGCTCATCATCGTTCTCGGCGGCTTCGGCGGCGGCTGCGGCTGCAATAACAACAACGACAACTGCGGCTGCGGATGCGGCTGCGGGATGTAAATCCGAATAAAAAAGGACGCGCCGCGCAGGGAAACCTGCACGGCGAAATTTATAAATTCTGATTTGCGTGAAATGTAAAATGTGAGATGTGAAATGT
>JAFRTA010000299.1 GCA_017427315.1 Clostridia bacterium | reverse complement strand
GCACCTATAAGAAGGAGCGCGTCGAGGCCGGCAAGAAGTATTTCTCCGTCGCCTCCGGCGGCGGCACGGGCAGAACCCTGCATCCCGACAACATGGCGGCGGGCCCCGCTTCCTACGGCATGACCGACACCATGGGCAGAATGCATTCCGACGCGCAGTTCGCGGGCTCGTCCTCCGTTCCGGCGCACGTGGAGATGATGGGCCTTATCGGCGCGGGCAACAACCCGATGGTCGGCATGACGGTCTCCGTCGCCGTTTCCGTCGAGGAAGCCGCGAAGGCAGGCAAGTTTTAATCGATAAGCTTTAAAAGGGCTCCCCGCAGCGCAGTAATGCCATGCTGCGGGGAGTTTGTCAATAATTCAGGATTTCGCATAACGCGTTTTTGCTCTGCAAAAACATATCGCTCCCGAACGCAGTGAGGGAATATCGCTCTCCCGCGGAGCGGGAGAATATCGCTCCCGAACGCAGTGAGGGAATATCGTCCCGCAGTTAGGCGATATTGATCCCTTGCGGGATCAGCGATATGTCCGGTTGCGCCGGACGTGATTTGAGAGTTATAAAGGGGATTATAAAATGTCCGACCGCGGCGCGCGCGCGAAAGCGCTCTTTTATGAAGGCTACAACTGTTCTCAGGCGGTGCTATGCGCCTTTGAGGACGCGACCGGATTTGACCGGGAAACGTCGGCGCGGATCGCGTCCTCCTTCGGCGGCGGCATGGGCCGTCTGCGCGAAGTCTGCGGCGCGGTCAGCGGGGCGCTGCTCGTGCTGGGGATCGCGGAGGGCTATTCCGATCCGACCGACCCGGAGGCGAAAAAGGCGCATTACGCGCTGGTGCAGGAATTTGCCCGGCGGTTCCGTGAGAAGAACGGCTCCATCGTCTGCCGGGAGCTTTTAAAAAACGTGAAAACCACCCCCGGCGCCGTGCCCGAGCCGCGCACCGAGGAATTTTATAAAAAACGTCCCTGTCCGGAGCTGATCGCCGACGCGGCGGAGATCGCCGATATTCTGCTGGCGGAGCGGCAAAATTCCGGCGAATGAACAATGGACAATGAATCAGACGTCAGGGCAACCGTTAAAAAATCAACAACCGGCAACCAACTAACGGAGGGAAAAACCATGATCCGTCACATCGTATTATTCAAAATCAAGGACGAATACAAGCACGAGCTGCCGCAGCTCGTTGAGAATTTTTACGGCATGAAGGGCAGGATCGAGGGCATGCTCGATCTGGAGGCCGGGCAGGATATCCTGCACAGCGAGCGGTCCTACGACCTGGCGCTGATCACGGTGTTCGACAGCCGCGCGTCCTTCGACGCGTATCAGACGCATCCCGTTCATCTGCCGGTGAAAAAGCATATGCACGAGGTCCGCGAGACCTCCGTCGCATGCGATTTTGAGTTCTGATCGGGGGGATCGCTTTGTTCGACAAAAACGCAGCGGAAAGGCTCGCGCTGCAATACGGCGCGGCGTTCGCGCGAAGCGGCGATGAGATCGTTATCACGAACCGCGAAAACGGGAAAACGATCGAGGTCCTTGACGAATCGTATCATGGCGGAAAACCGGAGGAAGCATACGACCGGTACACGGTGTACTTCACCACGCAGCACCGGCATTACGAAGACTTTGAAGACGCGCTGGATTACGTTGAACGGCTCATGCGCGACGAGATCCTCGCGATCGAGTATTACCGGGGAGACGAACGCCGTTTCGGCGGCGATATCGAACGGTCGGAGCTGTATGATCCGGATCCTCCGACGCGCGGGACCATATTCAGTATGCTGCCTGCGGACCATCCGGGGCTGAATTATGAGATCAACAGCTGGTCGGGAAAATACGATCTCAAATATGAAAAATATTGATCGGGAGCGATTTTTATGAAAAAACTGTTTTCCATTCTGCTCAGCATGACGCTGCTCGTATGTATGCCCGGACTGTTTGCCTTCGGGACGCCGCGCGGCAGAGCGGCGGAGCCGGACGCGCCGGAGGGGCCGCGCGATCTGTTCGTCTCTCCGAACGGCGACGACGCGGCGGCGGGGACAAAGGACGCGCCGCTGCATACGCTCGCGGCGGCGAAGGAGAAGCTGAAAGCGCTCAAAGGCGCGGTCGGCGACGGCGAGGCCGTGCACGTCTGGCTGCGCGGCGGCAGGTATCCGCAGAGCGAACCGCTCGTCTTTACGTCCGACGACCTGCCGGGCGTCACGTTCGCGTCTTATCCCGGCGAAGAAGCCGAGATCACCGGTTCGCGGGCGATCTCCGGCTTTGCCGAAGAGACCGTGAACGGCGTGCGCGTGTTCACGAAAACGCTGGACCCTGCGACCGATCCGGTGGATTTCAAATCCCTGTTCCGCGGCGGGGAGCAGCTTCCCGTCGCCCGCTATCCCGAAAAGGGGTATTTCAAGGTCAAAGCGACCGCGCCGGAGGACGACCTCTGGACGGAGGAGAACACGCCGTGGAGCCTTACGCGCGGGCAGCGCTCGTTTTACGCCGAGCCCGCCGATCTCATCGACTTCACGAATCCGGAGGATGTGCAGGTGCGCATCCTGCACTACTGGCACGACGAGCTGATGTTCCTGACCGCGGTCGACCGCGGCACGGGCAAGCTGGGGCTTTCCCGCCCGTCGTCGATGCTGATCCGCGACATCGACCGCTATTATTTCGAGAACGTGTTCGAGGCGATGAACGAGCCCGGTGAATGGTATCTGAACACGAAGACGAACAAGCTGTATTACGTTCCCGCCGCGGGCGAGACCGCCGACGCGCTGACGCTGTACGCGTCCTCCCTTGAGCGTCTGGTCGAAATCGACGGCGTTTCGGGGATCGGCTTCGACCATATCCGCTTTACCGAGACGGACTGGACGGTCCCCTCGGTCGGCGAATGGGAGGGCGGCTGGCGCCGGGACGCGGATATCGACGCGCTGCAGGCGGCGCTGGATGTGCGCGGCGTCGTCGAGGTCGGGAACGCGCGGGACGTTTCGTTCACGAACTGCGAATTCATCAACCTCGGCGCGGACGGCGTGAAATTCCTCGCCGGCGTGAAGCACAGCCGCGTCGACGGCTGCCTGTTCCGCAATATCGCCGCGACGGGCGTGTTCGTCGGCGGACGGAACTGCCGTCCCGAGGAGCCGGACTGCACCAGGGATATCACGGTCACGAACAACGATATCTCCGGCTACGGCAGAAAATTCTTCTGCGCCATCGGCGTGCAGGTGACCTACTGCGACGGCGCGGAGATCTCGCACAACGAGATCTCGGACGGTTATTATACCGCGATCTCCGACGGCTGGGTCTGGGGCTACGGCTATCAGCTCACGAACAACATCAAAATCACCGATAACCTGATCTATAACATCGGGCAGGGCTGGCTTTCGGACATGGGCGGCGTATACACGCTCGGCATCCAGCCCGGCACGGTCATCTCCGGCAACGTGTTCCACAACGTCGCCGCCGACCCGGGCGAGGGCGGCTACGGCGGCTGGGGCGTGTATCTCGACGAGGGCTCGTCGCAGATCCTTGTGGAAAAGAATCTCGTTTTCGCCTGCGGCAGCGATTCCTATCACCTGCATTACGGCAAGGACAATATCGTGCGCAATAATATCTTCGCTCTGAGCGGCGAGTCGCAAATCCGCGTGAACTCCAAATACGAGGGGCACAGGACCGCCGACTTTACGGGGAATATCGTTCTCACCGACAGCGGCGTGCCGGTGTTCGGCTATATGCAGAAGCCCGACGCGCTCACGGCGGAGAACAATATCCTCTGGGACGTTACCAACGGGGCGAACGTGTTCGCGATGGACGGCGGCGACCGTTCGCGGGCCATGAGCCTGAAAAAGGCGCAGAACCGCGGCTTCCTCGGGGAGAACGTCGTCGCCGATCCGGGCTTTACCGACCCGCTGAGCTTTGATTTCACGCTCAAAGCGGATTCCCCCGCGTTTGAGATCGGCTTTGAAGCCTGGGATTATACCGCCGCGGGCACGGTCGCGGGCACGACCGTGGGATTTGACACGGCAGGCGGGCAGACCGCCTACAACGCCAACGCCGCCGCCACAGCAGAAAGCGGACTGACCGCCTGCCCCTACTGCGGAAGCGTCCACGAGGGATTATGGGAAAAATTCGTCCAGTTTTTCCATAAGATTTTCTGGTTTATAGTGAATTTGTTTCAGAGGTAAATCAGAATTTGAAAGGATACCATATGAACATTCAAATCTTCGGCACCAAAAAAAGCGCCGACACCCGCAAGGCGGAGCGCTTCTTCAAGGAGCGCGGCGTCAAATTCCAATACATCGACCTGAAGGAAAAAGGCATGAGTAAAGGCGAATTCCGCTCCGTCGCGCAGGCGGTCGGCGGCGTCGACGCGCTGATCGATCCCGACTGCAGGGATAAAGACCTTCTCGCGCTGCTGCAATACCTGATGCCGGAGGACAGAGAAGAAAAGATCCTTGAAAATCAGCACGTCCTGCGTCAGCCCGTCGTCCGCAACGGCAAGGCGGCGACGGTCGGCTACGCGCCGGAGGTGTGGAAAACATGGCAATGAAACGGGAAAACGATCCGATCTCCGCGCGCTGCGGCTGATCCTGCCCGCCGCGGTCATGCTGCTGACCGCGCTGCTGTCGATCTTTTTCAACCGGACGGCTTTGCTCTGCGCGGCGATCGCCGCGCTTGCGGCGGCAGACCTCGTTCTGCGTATGCGCGCAGCGAAAATGTTCGGGGAAAAACCGGTCATCGTCATCCTTGACGCGGTGATCCTCGTTTCGCAGGCGGTCGCATTGATCCGCTGCGCGTTTTACACGACGCTGATCGTCTGCGTGATCTCGCTCGTCTGCGGCGCGGTGCTGCTGTTCCTGACGCTGTACGAAACGCCCGTGAAGAAACGGACCGTCCGCGCTGTCGGCTGCGTCCTTTCGCTGCTGCTTCTTCTCGTCTGCGCGTTCCCGGTCGCGCTCGATATCGATCCCGACCTGTTTTTCCGTTACGGGATGCAGGGCGACGTGATGTCACACGAGCCGCAGACCGCCGAGACGACGCGCGAGGACGGCGTGCGGGTGTTTACGGACGTGGTCTATCCTTCGGAATACCCGAACAACACGATGAATATTTTCCTTGCGCCCGAGAACCGCGGCACGATGTTCTATATCCACGGCGGCGGCTTCGTGATCGGTGACAAGGACTGGGAAAAGCAGAACGCTTATCTTGAAAAATGGATCGAAAACGGTTATAACGTCGTTTCGATCGACTATGCGCTCGCCCCGCAGTACCGCATTGAGGCGCAGATCCGCCAGTGCGGCGGCGCGCTCGCGTATTTTGTCGGGAACGCGGAAAAATACGGCGTCGATCCCGAAAAGATCGTTCTGTTCGGCGACTCCGCGGGCGGCTGCCTTTCGGGGCTCCTGACCGCGGCGAACGCGTCGCCGGACTGCGCCGCGGCGCTGGGGGTCGAGCCCCTGCCGCGCGGGACGAAGATCCGCGGCTGGATCTCGATCTCGGGGCTTCTCGACGTGGACCGCACGGGAAAAACGAACGACGATCTCAAAAGCTGGGGCTTTCAGCTCATGGTGATCTCGGGCCTGCACAGCGCGCGCTACGTCGGTTCGCCGCTCGCGGAAAAAGCATCGGTGCTAACGTGGCTCTGCGCGGACTTCCCGCCCTGCTATATCAGCGACGGCAACCGCGGCACGTTCACCGATCAGGCGCTTGACGCGGTCGAACGGCTCACGGAGCTCGGCGTGAAGGTCGAAAGCAATTTTATCCCGCCCGAGACGGCGCAGCTGCCGCATATCTGGGAGCTGGACGTGGAAAACAACGCCCTCGCGGCGGAAAACTTTGAAAAAACGCTGACGTTTGTCAACGGGATCATGGAATAAAAGGAGGAACGGAACGTGGAACGTATCATCGCGTTTCTTAAGGCGCTGTACCTGATGCTGCTCAACTGGCTGCCGGTCAAGGCGTAAAACCGATGAAATAAGGGATCATTATGAAAGAAAACGACCGGATCGATCGGATCCGCGCGATGGAAGAAGCCTTCGACGCGGCCTCGGCTGCGGTGCGGGCGCTGTCCGACACGCCGGACGGATACGAAGAAGCGCGGGAGGCGCTCGACCGTCTGACGGAATACTACGGAAGCCCGCTCTGGCGGGAGGACTTTGAGGCAGACGAGGCGGGACTCCTGCCGCCCGATCTGAAGCGCGGCGTGCTCGGTGAGGACGGCGTATGGAACCTGCTGGACGAACGGAAAGCGCTCCATGCCAGGATCTGCAGCCTTGCCGCAGATACGGAGAAATCCGAAAAAAGTAAAAAAGAGGAACAATAATGAAGTATTTTTCCGTGATCGGTGATTCGATCAGCACCTTCGAGGGCACGATGCCGACAGGGTACGCGCTGTATTATGACAAACAGACGCAGGAAGCGAACGGGATGCGGGGCGTTGAGAATATGTGGTGGTATTCCGTCGGCAGAATGCTCGGCGCCCGGCTGCTTGTCAACGGCTCCTGGTCCGGCGGCACGGTGGTCGGGGAATATCCCGGCGCGTGCAGCGAGGAGCGCGTCGCAGCCCTCTGCAAAGACGGAACGAGCCCCGATTATATCCTGATCTACATCGGAATCAACGATTTCGGCAGCGGCGTGAAGCTGTATAAAGACGATCCGCAGGCGCCCGATTCGTGGTTTTTCGCATCCGCGTACCGGCTGATGCTCCGGCGGCTGAAAGACGCCTATCCCCACGCTCATATCTGGTGCGGCGCGCTGATGCTGTCGCAGCGTCTCGGCGATACGGACTGGGACCTGCTGCGGGAGCTGGGCAGAACGGATCTTCCCGCGTTCAACGGCGAGATCCGCGCAGCGGCGGAGGAATACGGCTGTGAGTTCGTCGACCTGTTTTCCGGCGGCTGCAGATATAACGCGCTGGACGGAGTGCATCCCACCGTAGGAGGGCACGCGCAGATCGCCGCCGAGTGGAGGAGGCTTGTCAATAAGTATGGGCAGTATATACGATGCAAAGCATTATAAATCCTGGGGCGGGCTGAAGAAACGGCTTGAAAGCTTGTTATGCGACGATTTTCAGGGACGTATTTCCTATTTCCTGACCCGTTATCACGACATGCACAACGCCTACGGCAGAGCCGCCGTCCGGCTGGACGGCAGAGAGCTTGTCCGCTTTTCATGGACGGATATGTACCGTCAGGAGGCGGACGTCAGCGAGCTCTGGCGCGGGAAAGGACAGGCGGATTGGAACGACCCGGCGCTGAAAGAAAAATGGGACGCGGACGGGACGTTCTGTGAAATGGATTTTCTGCGGGCAGCCGCCGGATTTATCGATCTGCCGATCTCCGAAGCGCTCGGAAGCGAGGATTATATCATCCGGATCTTCGCGATCCTGGACCGCCGCATCGGAAAACGGACGCTGGACGCGATCCGGGAAAAAGGGGAGTACCTGACCTGGCCCGACTGGGTAAAGCAGTTTTATCTGCTCCGTCTGGGAGAGAGAACAGTAAACGTTGACTGTCGACCGTAAACTGTCGACCGGCAACTAACAACTAACAACTATTAACTAACAACTACGGAGCTGATATCCATGCTCGAATTCATCGACGCGAACTGCCGCGTCGGCAGAGGGCCCGTTCAGCGGGAGGGCGCGCTTGAAAACACGGACGCGCTTTTGTCGCTGATGAATGATTTCAACGTAAAACAGGCGGTGGTTTATCACGCCGTCGCGCAGTATTCCGACCCGCTGCTCGGCAATGATCTTCTTATGAAAGAGACCGGCGACAGCCCCCGGTTCCTGCGTCAGTGGGCGGTGCTGCCGCGCATCTGGGAGCTGTTTCCCACGCCCGCGGAATTGCTTTCGCGGATGAAAGAAAACGGCGTCCGCTCGGTACGCCTGTTCCCCGCGCAGTACGGGCATTCTCTCAAGCGCTATGCGGCGGGGGAGCTGCTGGACGCGCTTGGAGAATGCCGCGTCCCCGTTTTTATTTCGCTCGATCAGTTGAAGGATTGGGACGCGCTTTACGGATTGTGTACGGATTATCCCGCCGTCCGTTTTGTGCTTTGCCGCCCCGGATACCGGTGCCTGCGGCGGCTTGTGCCGATCCTCAACGCCTGCGGAAATCTTTGGGTCGAAACAAGCGACCTTCTGATGCACGACGGATTTAAAGATCTTTGCCGGTATCAGAACGCGGAACAATTCGTCTTCGGCAGCGGGGTCCCCGAGGCGTCGCTCGCCGCCGCCGCGTCGCAGCTTCTTCTTTCGGATATTTCCGACGGGGAAAAACAACTGATCGCCGCGGGCAATATCGAAAAGCTTCTCTCGGAGGTGTCGTTATGATCGGCTCGAACGTACTGCGGGGCGAACCCTTTGAGGGCGTGTTCATTTTCGATATCCACGCGCATCTTCATCAGACCTCCGATTTTCAGATGACGCACACCTCGCCCGACGAGGTCGTCGATACGATGAACAAACTCGGGATCGCGGGCGGATGCGTCTCGTCGATCCTCTCGATCCACGCGGACTGCCGTCTCGGGAATCAACTGATGCTGGACGCGGTGAAGAAGTATCCGGGAAAACTATACGGTTACGTCACCGTCTCGCCCCATGACAACGGGATCGACCTCGATCCGTTTTTTGAAGAGCCCGGCGTAAAGGGGCTCAAGGTGCACGCGGCGTTCCACCGCGCGTCGATCGACGATCCGCGCTACGAGCCGTTTTTAGAGTATGCGGACAAAAAAGGACTGCCGGTGCTGTTCCACGCATGGGAAGCGGTCGATACCGTCCATATCGCGAAGCTTGCCGCGCGCTATCCCGGCGCGAAGCTCATTATCGGTCACGGCGCGATGCGCACGTGGGAGGTCAAGCGTGAGGTGATCGCGGCGGTGAAAAAGTATGAGAATATCTTTGCCGATACGACGGTCTCCGTGGCGTACGACGGCGCGATCGAATACGCCGCGAAGCAGCTCGGCGCGGACCGCCTCTGCTACGGCAGCGATATCCCGTTCTACGACTGCCGCCACGTCGTCGGCAAGGTCGCGACGAGCCGTCTGCCGGACGACGTGAAGGAAAAGATCCTCGGGGAAAACGCGAGGAAGATATTATCGTTGTAAATTCTGATTTAACGGCGAAGCCGTTAAATCAGAATTTACAAGTAGGAAGGAAGAAGGAGGAAGG
>JAFRTA010000298.1 GCA_017427315.1 Clostridia bacterium | reverse complement strand
GATCCCGTTGCGCCGGTAGGTCGTGGGGTACAGCGCCCAGTCCACGTCGAAAAAGATCCAGCGCCATTTGCCGCCGTCCTCATTCTCCCGCCAGAAACGGATATTGCCGGTGTCGGTATTGTTGAAAAAGGACTCCGCCATCCAGTAGCATATGAGGTTGTCGATATCGATCTGCGTTTCGAGGTAAGCGTATACTTCGTCGTCCGCCGGGTCGTGGCTTTTCAGATAACGAATCAGCGCGTCGTAATTGTCCATACTGCCCGCCTGAACGTCTCGCACGCCCTTAATCAAATCGATTTTATCCGGGTCCGCGCCGTGACGGTTCGCGAGATAATCTTCGTCGATCTTTTCCCGCAAATCGTAAAGGCCGTGGTATTTCCCGTTCACGTAGACCGCCACGGGCCGGTAATCCATGATATCCACGTCCATGCTGTTTTTCAGTACCATGGCGCAGAACGCGTCGCGCAGGTGGGCGGATTGGATATCCTGACCGCTGTTGCGCAGCACGAGAGAAGAGAACACATTCACGCCGTTATCCCCGAAAAACGGATAACACGCCTCTTTCGGTCCGTATCGGTCCCGCAGAAGGATGGCGACGCTCTTCTGGTCCTCCGCGCGGCTGTACTGCCCGAACACCTTGATCCCGGCGTCGAAGGCGACCTGGCTGACGCCGTCCGGCGTCATATACTCAAAGTGCACGGGGCGTTCCCAATCCTTCCAGAAATTCGCGCCTTCATAGGGGAATTCCCGCGACGCGCCGTAGCCCTTTGCCCAGATGCCGGTGGATTTATCGTACAGATTTTTTTCGTCCGTTGATAAAAACACCACAGGCAGATCGTGGCGTTCTTCAATGAGATATGTCGAGGTGATGATATCCGACGGCAGAGCGTTCTTCGGGAATGCCCGGGCGCGCAGAACCGTAGTTTCGTTGATTATGATCGGTTCCTGATAGCGCGCGTCGTTTTCGTCCGGTTCGCTGCCGTCCGTGGTATAATACACCGGCTCCGCGCATTCTATCTTCACCGCGGTTCCTTTTTCCACATAAGTGCTGCCGACGGAAAACACGGGATTCGCCGGAGCCGCGGCGAGCCCCCGGTCCGGGTTTGCTTCGCCCGGCGTAAGCTCGGAAAAATAAACCGGCGTCAGTTCGCCGGAGAAAAGCCGCCCGCAGCTCTCGCCGTCGGACAGCCGCCGATATTTCAGGGAATCCACCACCGCGCCGTCCCCGTCTGCCAGATACACGGTCTCGCCGTAGCGGTTCAGACCCATATCGACCGACAGCATGCCGTCCTTCCCGCTGCCGGCGCACCACACCGCGGCGCATTCGCCCGGCTGCAGCGAATACGACGGAAGCGGGAGGAATGAATCCTTTTTTCCGGAATCCGAGATCCGGTAGCCGCCGAGCTCCACGGGCGCGTCGGAGGGGTTATACAGCTCCACGTAATCGTAAGCCCCGCCGTCGGGCGCTTTTTTCGACGTATTCACGGCGGCCGCCTCGGTGATCACGGGCGCTTTGCTGCCGGTACGGGCGGCGGAGTCCACCGAATCAAACGCCTGCCGGTCGTTTGCCCTGCCGGGCGTCGCGGAGGCGAAAAAACCGAATTTTTCCGCGCCGTCCGGAGTTCTCCCGCAGGTGAGGTTCGCGAACAGCTCATATACGGCGCAGCGGTCGACCGTATTGCCGTCGGGATCGGTCAGTATCAGACAGTCTTCTTTTCCCGAAAGCGAAAACGACGCGCTGACCGGAGCGTCTTTCTCTTCGCCGTTCAGCCATACCAACAGATAACCCTTCGCCGCGATCTCGCAGGCGGGGAAAGTCCACTTCTGCGGGTCGTCCTGGTCGTCCGAAAGGAAGAACCCCGTCAGCGACGCCGGCGCGTTCCCCAGGTTATACAGTTCGACCCACGCGGAAAAATCGCCGTTTTCGTCCGTCACGGTCTGCGTTCCGTTCGTGGTATATTCGTTAATCACCACGCCGCACTCCCCTGCGGGGGCAAAGGCGGGCGCGCCGGTGCTTCCCTCCGGCTCCGACGGCGCGCTGTTGGCTTCGCCCGGAGTGGGCTCCGGCAGCAGGCAGGCTCTTCCGTCGAGCAGCCCCCAGCTTTCATCCTCGCCCATGGCGGGAAATTTCAGTTTCGAGACGAGCCTGCCCGCAGCATCGTACAGAAAGAGCGTTTCGCCGTCCCGGGCGTTCAGCCCGAAGGGCAGATGCGCGTTTGCGGCGTCTCCGGTCCACGCGCCGGATTTATCGGCGAACAGCAAAAGGTATCCGTTCGCGGGAATACTGCCGCCGGAGAAGACGAATTTCTTCGCGTCGGCGGCGTCGTCCGTGACGCTCCAGCCGGTGAGGTCCGCCGCGGAACCGCCGCCGTTATACAGCTCGATCCAATCCGGATGCCCGCCGTCTTCGTCGGTATACGCGGCGCGGTTGGAAGCCATTACTTCGTTGACGACGACGCCGCCGCTCCTGCCGCAGGCGCCGAAAGAAACGCATATCAAAACGCATATCAAAATAAAGGCAGAGAGCCGACCCCGATTTTTCATATGCTGGCAGCCTCGTTTCGTCTGATTTCCGTTCAGAATCGGTCCGATCCGTCCCGTTTCTGCAAATAACCGCTTTTTGCGGCGGTAAATTCAGCTATCATTATAAAGAACGCCCGGTCTTTTGTCAACCGACGGACGCGACGCGTTCGCCGATTATC
>JAFRTA010000297.1 GCA_017427315.1 Clostridia bacterium | reverse complement strand
GGTTTTTTTATTGAAAACAGTATGAGTCTGATGCAAACAAAGCCCTGCCGCCGCGGCGGCAGGGCTTTGCTGTTTTTTATGCTTCAGTCGATAAGAGGGGAAATATCGTAGGTCTTCCACTCGTATTTCACGCCGTGGGCGTCGAACGCGTCGGTAAACGTTTGCATCAGCGATTCGATTGCGGGGAGCCCGACCTCGCCGGGATCCTCGCCCGTCAGGTCGGTCAGCCATGAGAAGCCGTCGTGATACTCCATATCCTTCCGAAGCGCGTCGTATATATAAGACACATTATAAGAATAATAATCCGCCTGCACCGGCGTGAGGCCGTCAAGGTAGCCGTTCAGCCGCTCCCTGACGACGGACGGCTCTTTTTGCGCGAGCCGCAGGAACGACAGCTCCCGGGCGGCGATGCGCATGCTTGCGCCCGCGGAGCCGGGATCGATTTCCTGAAAATCGCACAAAAGCTCTTCAAGCTCGTCCGCAGGGGCGAGCTCGGAATCCCAGAGCCCGTCAAGATCGACGCCGTCGTATACGGAATTCCCGTCGATGGGCATGCGGGTCGTTTCCGATTCGTTCTGCGCGCCAGAGGTTTCCGGCGCGGTATCCGCAGAGGGTTCCGCCGACTGCTCGGGAACGGCGGTCGTCTGCGCGGAAGACTGCGTATCGGCAGACGTTTCGCGCGGCGGTTCCGTCGTCGGCCGCGGTTCTGCGGAGAAGACGCCGCAGCCGCAGAGCGCTGCGTCGCAGAGCGAAAGGAGGGCGAGGAAAAAGACGAGTTTTTTCTTCATTTCCGTCACCCGACCAGCCGCAGAACATCCGCCACGGTAACGATTGCGGCGGCGTCTTCGTCTGAAATCGTGACGCCGAATTCCTTCTCGAGCGCGACGGCGAGATTCATGAGCTGCAGAGAATCGAACCCCAAATCGAACTGAATATCCGTATTCTCCGTGACGTCCGAGACGTCCGCGTCTGTGAATTCACCGAGAATGGATTTGATTCTTTCCAACATAGTGCTGTCTCCTTGTATCTTATTGCGCGGCGGCTTTCGCCTGCTCGTATTCCTCCGCAACGAGGTCGCGCAGTATTTTTTTCGTGCTGTTTTTCGGCAGCGGGTGCCCGACGACGAGGATATCCTTGACGCGCTTGTAGGACGGCAGCTTTCGGTTCAGCTCCGTGATCTGCTTCGCCGCATCGGCGGCGGTTTCGGGGGTATACCGCGCTTCGTCCACCGCGATCACTGCGGCGAGCACGGATTTGCCGCCCGCGCCGGCGCGCGTTTCGAGCACCACCGCCTCGCTGCAGAGCTCGCAGTTCTCGCAGAAGAACAGCTCGATCTCCTCGGGGAAGACGTTTTTGCCGTTGTCGAGAATAATGAGGTTCTTTTTTCTGCCGGTGATGTAAAGCTCGCCTTCGGCTCCGAGCTTGCCGTAATCCCCGGTTTTGAACCAGCCGTCTTCGAACGAGACCGCGTCCGCTGCCGGGTCCTTGTAATAGCCGCCCGTGACGTTCACGCCGCGGATCCAGATCTCGCCGTTGCCGTCCGCGTCGGGTGAATCGATGCGGATCTGCGTCTTCCCGAACGGGACGCCGACCGAAACGTTGTTGCGGAATGCGTCGGTGTTCATTGCCGCGATGGGGGAGGTCTCGCTCAGACCGTAGCCGATGTAGATGTCAAAACCGATATCGTTGAGGAAGCGCACATGCTCGGCGTTGACGGGCGCGCCGCCGCAGCCCAGGTGCGGGAACGGGCAGCCGAACAGCTCCTGCACGTCGGCGAAGATCTCCGTGCGGCGGTCGATCCCGCGAAGGCGCAGGGCGTTGCTTTCCCGGATCCGCGAGAGCACGTCGTCGAAAATCTTCGCCTTGCGCAGCGAGGTGACGACGGAATTGAAAATGCTGTCGATGAACGAGGGAACGACGGTGACGTGGCCGGGGCAGAATGCCCGCATGTTTTCAAAGAAATGCCTGAGACGGTCGTTGATGCAGTAAAGCGTGCCGGAGTAAAGGAACGGCAGGGCGCCGCAGCCGAGCTCGTAGATATGGTTCATCGGCAGCACGCACATGGCGCGTTCGACCCGCGGAAGGCGGGCGAGAAGCCCTTCGGCGTTGGCGATCAGGTTCAGATGGGTGAGTACGACGCCCTTGTTCGCGCCGGTCGTGCCCGAGGTGAAGATGATGACCGCCGGGTCGCGGCTTTGCACCTGTGTGTCGAGGAAAGATGTTTCGCCCGCGTCGAGCAGCGCTTTTCCTCTTTTGATCAGCGCGCCGAGAGAATCGGTCTCGTCTTCGCTGCGGGAGAGAGAAAAGACCTCGAGTCCGGAACGGAAAAACAGGTGGCTGATATATTTTTTCGCGCTGAATACGACCGACG
>JAFRTA010000296.1 GCA_017427315.1 Clostridia bacterium | reverse complement strand
TGTGTTCATAACTCATCAGCGTCATGTCTTCGGTTTTATATTCGTTCTGTTTTTCGGCAAGCTTCCGAACGGTTTCATCGAATACGCCGGCGTTAAAAAGCTGCGGATAATCCTCAATGGGAACGGCGATATAAACCGTGGATACCCCGTCTTTCGTTACCGTAACGGTAAAAACGGAAGCGTCGGTAATCTGATCCGCATAACCCTCAAGCGATTCTTCGGGAGCAAAAATGTATTTTGAAAATACGGATGCGATTTCCGCGGGCGTGACGCTGCCGTCGCCGTTTGTGTCGTAAAGATTTGCGTCGTTCTCTACGGCAATCTCCGAGCCGTCCTCTGCGCCGACCAGCTCGCCGGCGACCTGTTCTTCGACAGCGGAAACGTCTGTGGGATCGATTGCGTCGTTATCCGCTGCGGCGGCAAAGAAGGGCAATACGCCCGTCATGCAAAGAAGCGCGCAAAGAACTGCTGTAAATCTGAATTTGAATTTCATGAATAAGACCTCCGATAAATATATTACATTTTAAATATAGCACAATACAATCGGTGATTTCAAGAAGCAATTACTTTTTTACAACGTCGATTTCAAGAACGAGCGGTTCATGCTTGTCAAAAGAAACCGTGATTTTTGCTTTTCCCGATTTTCCGACGGACCTGATCCAGAACGCTCTGTCGCCGCCGATCAGCGCAAAACGTTCGGGACCGATCAATCTCGCCGCGCCGGTGACTTTGACGGTCGCTGCGTCGCAGCAGTACGGAAGCCTGTTGCCGTTCTGGTCAAGCGCAAGAAGCTCGATTCTCGTGACGTCGTACGTATTGTCTTCGACAAGCTTTGTTTTATCTGCTGCCGCTGAATAATGAACGCTGCGAACGGCCGTGCGGACGATCGTTTTGACGAGTCTCCCGCTGCGGTAGCCTTCGAATTTATATTCGATTTGTTCATTGCCCCAATTCGCGAAATACTTCGTAACGATATCGTAAGCATCGTTGAACGTCAGTTTTCCGACGATCATGGATGCAACGGCTTTCAGATAGTTTTGCGGCGGCATCAGAAATCCGTATTGCCCTGCGGCAATCAGAGCGTCTTTCAACAGATTCGCGGCTTTCGGATCGAGGTTTTCTTCCGTTTCGAGGGAATCGCCGATATAATCGACGGGGCAGATCGGCGGATGCGGAAGATTCGGGAATTTTTTACGGTTCGGATAAGCGACGCTTTTCAGCTCGCCGTTTTTGTAAACCTTGACATAGTCGCAGTTCGTGAAAATGTAAACGGGGCCGAGAATGCCTCCCGGATGGTCGCCGATATCCATGGAAGAAGAGGATTCCATCACATCAAAATCATCCTGCTGCGAGGCGTAAACATACGCGGCAAGCTTCGGTACGCGGAACATATCCGTCACGCCGTGATAACAAATGCGGTCGCCGCTGCCGAAATCCTTGTGCGTGTTGTAATCTGCAAAACACCATCCGGTGGCGCCGCTGATCCTGTCGCAGCCGAAGGAACGGTTCTGGACTCTCAAATGCCGCAGCGCGTGTTCTCTGCGAACGGGTTCGTTATCAAACGATTTCGTCGGATACATATGCCCGTTATGTTCCGTAACGAGATACGGCGCTTTCGACCCGGCGACAAACGTCGGCGGCAGCAGAGAAATGAAACTGCCGGAATGGGAAAAATCGTTATAGGTGTAAACATCTTCCAGCAAGTGGCTGAAGGGGATATTCCGAACGCCGCCGGTCTGTCTCGTCGGGTCGAGGGATCTTGCGAGCGCGTTTGTCTGCGTATAGAATTCGACGCAGTCGGCGCCTTCGTTTACGCGAACGCCCCACAACACGATCGAGGGATGGTTCCTGTCCCGCAGTATCATGCTGCGGATATTGTCTAGGCAGTTATCACGCCATTCGCCCTCGCCGAGATACTGCCAGCTCGGCATTTCCGTAAACACGATCAAGCCGATTTCGTCGCAGCGATCGATAAAATGCGTAGAATCCGGATAGTGCGCCGTTCTGACAAAGTTACATCCGAGACGGTATTTCAGTTCTTCGGCGTCGGCGATCTGCGCGGAAGCGGGCATGGCGTTGCCGACGTAAGGATAGCTCTGATGCCGGTTCAGCCCGACAAGTTTGATATGACGGCTGTTCAGGAAAAAGCCCTGTTTTGTGAATTCCGCTTCACGGAAACCGAATCTGTACGAGTAATCGTCGCCGTTCAGCGTGAGCTTCAGACGATATAACGCCGGATTTGCGACGTCCCAAAGCTCCGCCTGACCGATATTCCATCGGAGATTGATGATTTTTCCTTTAAATGCGAATTCGCGCGATTTGATTTCCGCGCCATCTCTGTCGCAGAAAGCCGCGCGGATCAAACCCTCGCCCGTTTGATTGAGCGTGATATCCGCGACGATCGTTTTTCGTTCGGAAAGCGGTCGGGGCGTACGGATAAAAACATCTTCGATAAAAAGATTCTCGGTAACGATTAAGCTGACTTCGCGGTAGATGCCGCCGTAGACAAGATAATCCACGACCTTGCCGAAAGGCGGAATTTCGCTGCGCTCCGTCGAATCGAGCATAACGGCAATCGTATTTTTCCCCTCGTTCACGAAGGAAGTCAGCTCCAGCGTGAATTGCGTATAGGCGCCTTTATGGCTCCCGGCTTCTTTCCCGTTCAGATAAACGACGGCATAATTCGCCGCGCCTTCAAACTGGAGAAAAACGCGTTTGCCCGCGGCAAGGTCTTCTTTTGACAAATCAAAGCTCTTGCGGTAACAACTGACGAATTGATACGACTGTTCGTCAAAATAATTGTATGGAAGTTCTTTGTTGCAATGAGGGATATCGACGGATTCGAAACCGGAATCGTCGAAATCGGGAACAAGCATCTCGGGCGAGAAGACGGGAGAATACTTCCAGCCGAAATTGAGTGGGACGGTTTTCATCATACAGCATCGCTCCGTTTTTTTATCATTATAACATAACCGGAACATCAAGTCTATATATTGACAGAAATAAATTTTCATGCTAATATATTTAAAATATATTATTATGAGGTAATATGTTATGAAATCGGTAACGAAAGCAATTATCGCAATTGCGCTCAGCCTGACATGTTCATTCTCGGCTGTTGTTCCCTGTATTGCCGCGGAAGAATATCCGTATCAGACAAAGGATATTCTCGTTCGTGATCCGTACGTGGTCGTGTATCAGGGGAAATATTATATGTTCGGCACCGGTCTTGCCCGCGGCAGAGGTTACGGCGTTTGTACGAGCCGGGATCTGATGCACTGGAGCGAGCGTAAAAACGTATTTACCGCCGATTCCGGATTCGACGGATGCGCCGATTTCTGGGCTCCCGAATGCCATTATTATAAAGGAGCGTTCTATCTTTTTGCGACATACAGGTCCGAGGCAAGCGGCAAACGAGGTGTAGCGGTTTTTCGCTGCGATACGCCGGACGGTCAATATGAAATGATTTCCGACGGTCATATTACGCCGAAGGATATCGACTGTATTGACGGTACGCTTTATATCGACAAAAGCGGGAAGCCGTGGATTGTATATGTGAACGAATGGACTTCATCGCCGGACGGAATCGGCGAAATGGCGGCCTGCAGACTGAACGACGAGCTTACGCAGAGGGTCGGGAAACCGATTCTTCTGTTCCGGGCGAACGGCCATATCTGGACGGATTCCAATATAACGGACGGCCCCTTTTTATATAGGACAGATTCGGGTGAATTGCTGCTGCTTTGGTCGAATATGGATATAAGCGGCGCATACGCCGTCGGATGTGCGATTTCCGACAACGGTGAAATCGACGGCAACTGGATCCATCAGCCGGACGCCGTTTATAAAAAAGACAAATTGAATCCGTATGACGGCGGCCATGCGATGCTGTTTCACGATTTGAACGGCCAGCTTACCATGGCAATCCACAGCCCGAATAAAAGCGGTAACGGCAGGTTTGAGACGGCGCGGTTCATTCCGATGACCGATACGGGAGTCGGCGTAGAGGCCAGAGAAGTATACGAAAGCAGAAACGATATCGCCTCGCTGCTGAAAAACAGGTTGTATTCCGTTTATTACGGATTTATTTCAATGTTTCGCAGGATTGCTTCGCTGTTTTCCGCTGTGAAATCGATCGGAGGTAACGCATGAAGGGGAAGCTGATACAACTGTTGCTGTCGCTTCTTTTCTGGTTGTCGCTGCTGTTTCTGTCCGGCGACCTGAAAAAAATCATGGAAAAGCTGAAGCGCGGCCTGCCGGAACAAACGGGGGAGATTCAAATCACGGACGTACGGGTCGACGACGACGGTACGCGGCAGATGATTTCGTTCTCGGTCCGCAACGAAACGCCGGATGAAATCTGTTTTGACCGCAATTACGAACTGTATTTCACGGATTCGGAAAATCCGGTTCGCGTAACGGAAAAGAACGACGTCGTTCCCGAAGGGTCCGATTATATCATTGCCGGAGAATCGAAGCAAATATCGTTTTGCCTGACGGATCGTTACGAGCGTCTGAACGCAGGCACCTACAGATTAAGCAAATCCTTCGGCGTAAAGACGAAAGACGTTCCGTTTGAAATCGTCGGATAAGCAGAGGTATCGATATGCGTATTCTCGGCATAGATCCCGGCTACGCGATCGTCGGCTGGGGAGTGCTTGATTATCATAATAACAAGTTCTCGCCGGTGGACTTCGGAGCCGTTACAACAGAAGCGGGGACGCCTTTTGAGCTTCGGCTCGAACGGATTTACGACGACGTTGCCGCAATCATTGAGAGATACCGCCCGGAGAGCATGGCGATCGAGAAGCTGTTTTTCAACAACAACGCGAAAACGGCGATCGACGTCAGCCAGGCGCGCGGCGTAACGCTTCTCGCGGCGGTCAAGAACGGGATCGAGATTTTTGAATATACGCCGCTTCAGGTGAAACAGAGCGTTGTCGGTTACGGCAGGGCGGAGAAAAAACAGGTGCAGGAAATGACGCGGATCATTTTGAATCTGCAGCAGGTGCCGAAACCCGACGATACGGCGGATTCTCTCGCGCTCGCAATCTGCCACGGCCACTCCGGCTCCTCTGCTCTCGGAAGAATACGGATGAAACAATAAGGAGATATGATATGTTTTACAGCTTAACCGGGCAGATTGTCGCTTCTGAAATCGGTTTTATCGCGATTTCATGCGGCGGCGTCGCGTTTCGCGTTCAGACGTCTGTCACGACGTTGAAGAATTGCGGTTCGATCGGGTCTGTCGCGACGGTCTATACCTATACGAGCGTTAAGGAAGACGCTATCGAGTTATTCGGTTTTTCGACCAAAGAAGAGCTTGAATGCTTTAAACAACTGATTTCCGTCAACGGCGTCGGTCCGAAAGCCGCGATATCCGTATTATCCGAACTGCCGCCCGCAAAACTTGCGTTGTGCGTCGCTTCCGGGGACGCTGCTTCGATAAAAAAAGCACAGGGCATCGGCCCGAAGATCGCGCAGAGAATCGTTCTGGAATTGAAGGATAAGATGATGAAATCCATCGGTTCCGCGCCGCTTTCGGATGAAGCGGATCATGTCGGCGTTATGTCTGCGTCCGTTTCCACGCAGGAAGCGCTTGAGGCTCTTCTCGTGCTCGGTTATTCCCGGCAGGAGGCTTCGAAGGTGCTCGCAAAAGCGGACGAGACGCTGACTGCGGAAGAAAAAATCAAATTCGCGCTTAAAAATCTGATTTGATGACTGAGGAGTATTATGGATCTCTCAATTGATGAAGAACGTCTTCTTTCCCCGGATCTCAATAATACGGAGGATGAAAACGAGATTTCGCTCCGGCCGAAAACGCTTGACGATTATATCGGCCAGGATAAAGTGAAAGAAAACCTGCGGGTATATATCGAAGCTGCGAAAAAACGCGGGGAAGCGCTCGATCACGTATTATTATACGGCCCGCCCGGGCTCGGCAAGACGACGCTTGCCGGCGTGATCGCGAACGAGCTCGGCGTTCAGCTCCGTATCACATCGGGGCCGGCGATCGAAAAGCAGGGCGACCTTGCAGCGCTTCTTACCAATCTGAACCCCGGCGATATACTGTTTATCGACGAGATCCACCGCTTGTCAAGGTCCGTAGAAGAAGTCCTGTATCCGGCCATGGAGGATCATTCAATCGACATTATAATCGGTAAGGGCCCTTCCGCAAGATCGATCCGTCTCGATCTGCCGAGATTCACACTGATCGGGGCTACGACGAGAGCAGGGCAGATTACGGCTCCTCTGCGCGACAGGTTCGGGTGTCTGTTCCGTCTTGAACTGTATTCTCCGCAAGAGCTCGGCACCATTGTAAAGAGGAGCGCTGGGATCCTCGGGATCGAAATCGAACACGACGGCGCGATGGAAATCGCGTCACGCTCCCGCGGCACGCCGCGTATAGCCAACCGATTGCTGAAAAGAACGCGGGATTTCGCCGAGGTAACGGGATGCGGCGTGATCAATGTCGAAGAAGCGCAGAAAGCGCTTTCGAGAATGGATATCGACGAATACGGACTTGACAATATCGATCGCCTGCTGCTGAAGACAATCATCACGAATTATAACGGCGGCCCGGTCGGTCTTGAAACGATGGCGGCCGCCATAGGCGAAGAGGCCGTTACGATCGAAGACGTTTACGAGCCTTATCTGATGCAGATCGGGTTTCTCGCGAGAACGCCGCGCGGCAGAATCGTCACGAACGCCGTTTACGCGTACTTCGGGCTGCCTGTGCCGGGACAGCAGTCGATGATCTGATAAGGAAAGCGTTATTATGTTGATATCTGACAAATGGAAAGATTATGAGCTGATTGACTGCAGCTC
>JAFRTA010000295.1 GCA_017427315.1 Clostridia bacterium | reverse complement strand
GGTCTCCGTATCGACGGTGATATCGAAACGACCGATCTGGTCGGTCCCGGTCCCTGCCTGTACGATGAGAATGTCATTGACGACCGCCGGTTCGTCGATGAACGTGTGCGAATGGCCGCCGATGATCACGTCGACGCCCCAGGCCGGGTCCAGTATGGCGGCAAGCTTTTTATCCTCTTCAAAACCGATGTGGGTAAGCAGGACGGTAAAATCGATATCGATCGCGTTATAGGCGTTGCAGATTCTGCCGATCTCGCCCGCCGCCTCTTCGATATTGACGAAGGAACCGATCAGCCCGTCGTTTTTTGTCTGCGCGATGACCTCTTCGGTCAGAATGCCGATAAACAGGATCTTCATCCCGTCAATCTCTTTGATATAAAAGGGATTGAACAGGCGCGCGTGATTCGTTTTGATATGAAGATTCGCGTTGATAATCGGGAATTGCGCGCATTTTTCGAGAAACAGCAGGTGCGCGACGCCGTAATCCGTCTCGTGATTGCCCAGCGTCACCACGTCCGGGGAAATCATGTTCATGATCTCAATCGTTGAGATACCCTGAAATTCCGAGTCAATGACCGAGCCGCGGAACATGTCGCCCGCGATGCAGTAAAGCGTGTTCGGCTCTTCGGCGCGCGTCTGATTGATATAACCCGAGAGAAGCGATACGCCGCCGACGAGTTTTTCGTCGACCTGTTCCGCAAGAAAATCTCCGTGCATATCGTTTGAGTGAAGCAGCGTCAGCTTTTTATACCGTTCCATTTGTTCTTCTTCCGTCCGTGGGACCGAGATTCGTTCGAGCTGCCACAATTGTACAATATTATCCAGATGATTTCAAGCGTCTTTCCATAAAAAGCGCAGCGCCCGGTTCTTTCCGGCAAAAGCCGTTCCACCGGGACCGACAAAAACGCGGCGCATCGCCGCGCCGCGTTTTTGTCTGCGCGTTGCCGCGCCGGATTCAGTTTTTATAATACAGGCCTTTTGAAAAATCGAGCTTTACGGAGGAAGCGCCAGCGGTGAACGTATACGCGTTCCCTTTTTTCATCTGCGGCGAGGAATACACCGCCGACGAGAAGCGTTTGGTCGGAATAAAAGCGAAATCCGAACCGTCGTCAACGCTGACCGCAGCGCCGGCTTCGCCCCCGATCGTAACGAGCGCGGAGCATTGGGAGCCGGAATCAAAGTTGATCGCCATGCCGGACGAACCGAGCGCAAGCACGGTCCCGCCCGTGATCTCGGCAACGCAGTCCGCGCCGTCGCCCTTGTCGAGCGCGCCGTTTCTGTCGTTCGAGGGGCCCTCGACGATCACCGTTCCGCCGCTGACGCGGATCGACCCGTTGGAATCGATCCCGTCGCCCTCTGCGTTTATGTAGAGAGAACCGCCGCTGACGCAGATTTCGCCCGCGAATCCGGACCGGGGCGCATTTGTTTCCCGGTCTTCGTCCGAGCCGCCCGCGGCGTTTACGCCGTCGTCGCTTGCATGAACGACGAGCGTGCCGCCCGCAATCGCGACCGTCTGCGCTTCCAACCCTTCATACGATTTCGAAACGCTGATCTCTCCCCCGCTGACCGCGATCGCCGAATCCGCATGTACGCCGTCGTCGGAGGAAGAAAGCGTGAAGCTCCCGCCGGAGACCGCAAAATGATCGCAATGGACCGCGTCGTCCGCCGCGGAGACATTGAGCGAACCGCCCGAGGCCGCAAAATCGCCGCATTTGATCCCCTTCTGCGAAACGCCGCCGTTCTTCGCGTTATCAGAACCGCCGCCGGCGGTAACGGTAACCGCGCCGTCCGAAAGAAGGAATGCGGCGTCCGCCGAAATGCCGTCGCTGCCCGCGCTGACCGTCAGAATGCCGCCCGTCATCGCAAAACAGCCGTCGGAGGCGCTGCTTTTTACCCGAACGCCGTCGCGTCCGGCCTTGACTATCGTCGAGCCGCCGCCCACACACACCGAGGAATCCGCCTTCAGCCCGATCCGCTCCGCCGCGACGCCGAGCGTTCCGCCGGTAATCTTCAGGTCATTCCGACAGACGATCCCGTGCAGGGAGCTTGTCACGTTCAGACTGCCCGCGCCGTAAACCGTCAGGTCATGCTTTGCGTAGATTGCGCCGTCCGCGGAGACGGAGGCGTCCCGGTTCATATAGGTCAGCGCGTTCGTTCCCTCCGGCTGCAGGATCACCTTATCCGCCCGTTCGATGAGAATGCAGGGAGCCGTTTCGTTCGTCATCGTCACGCGGTCGAGCACAAGATAGATATTGCCCGATTCCGTTTCGTCGCAGATCTCGATCGTCACGTTCGTCGACGAACCCGTCACGCGGTAGACGCCTTTCGAGGTCACCCTGACCGTCGCGCCTGAGGAGCCGCGCGTCGAGTCGGATATACTCCCCTCGCCGCCGGAAAGCGTGATCTCCGCGTTCGGCGTCTCGCCGGTCACGTCCCGGAAATCCGCGTCGGAAAAGCAGTCCGACGCAATATCCGTCTGAACGGACGGGGCGGGGACGGTCGTTTCGGTTCCGCTGTCGCCGCGCCCGCACGACGTCAGCGAAAACGCCGTGAGAGCCGCAATGAGCAAAATGAATATTCTTTTTTTCATTTTCACGATCCCCTTACTGTTTTCGGAACGAATCAGAGCTGGGTCTGCTTTTCCGTATAGGGTACGAGCGATATTTCAAGATTGCCGTTCTTTGTGCGAAGCTCGTCGATAAACGCTTTTTCCTCCGCGGGGTCTCTCAGACGGACCTTGTAGGAAAGGCGGAACATCGATCCCATGCCGGTGGTTTTCACACCGGCGTTCCCGCACTCCTTCAGATACCGGCCGAAGATATCGTCAAACACGCCGTTGTACTCGAGCGATTCGGGAATCGTAATGCGCAGAAGCTGCTCGTCCGCCATGCTCTTGTGTTCGAATACGGGCAGGAGCGCCAGAAGGTAATAAATCACCGAAAGCCCGATCAGCAGGATCACGCCGTAGGCGATATAGCC
>JAFRTA010000294.1 GCA_017427315.1 Clostridia bacterium | reverse complement strand
GGCTGAAATCCCATTTGAGATAGTCGATTTTATAATTCTTCAGCACGGAGCACATCTGCCCGAAGATATTGTCGCGCACGTCCGCGCGGGAAACGTCGAGCACATATTGCTGCCTGCCGGGGGAATTCTCCCTGCCCGGCACGTGCACCGCCCAGTCGGGATGAGCCTTGTAAAGCTCCGATACGGGCGAAATCATCTCGGGCTCGTACCAGATACCGAATTTCAGGCCCATCGCGTGCACGGTGTCCACCAGCCGAGCCATATCGAGTTTGTCGGTGTTGATATACCAGTCGCCGAGACTCGTGGTGTCGTCGTTGCGTCTGCCGAACCAGCCGTCGTCCATCACGAGCATCTCGATACCGGTCTCTTTCGCTCTCTGTGCGAAGGAGATGAGCTTATCGGTGTCGAAATCGAAATACGCCGCTTCCCAACTGTTGATCAGCAGTGGGCGCTTCGCATGCTTCCATTGACCGCGGATCAGATATTCGGAATACGCCTTATGGAAGGTGCGGCTCATTTTGCCGAGACCTTCGTCGGAATAGACCATGACCGCCTCCGGCGTCGTGAACGATTCGCCGGGCGCAAGGTTCCACGCGAAATCCGTGGGGTCGACGCCCATGACGACGCGCGTCGACGCGTTGTGGTCGACCTCCGCCGCGATCTCGAAATTGCCGCTGTACACAAGATTGAAGCCGTACGCGTCGCCGGTATCCTCACCGCCGCCGGTTGAAATCAGCGCGGCAAAGGGATTATGCGCATGCGAAGAAACGCCGCGCTTGCTGTGAACGCCCTGGACCCCATGCGCAAGCGGACGGCGCTCGAGCTGACGCTCTTTGACGTGTCTGCCCCAAAGGGTGATAAGGTCGTAATCCATTGAGGGCAGATCTACGCTCGCGCTGAACGCTCTTTCGAGAATCACGGGGGCTTTGCCGCCGTTTCCGATCACGGCATGCTTCGCGATCACGTCGCAGGTGTTGAACACGGTGTAATACAGTTGGGCTTCGACGCCCGTATACGCATCGCGCATCGTGATCTTCAGCGTATCGCAATCCGCCTCGTTCTCCGCGTAAAGATGCGGCAGAGGGCTCATATCGGGCTTGCCGGGCATGATCTCATGCGACACGTAACGCAGGTCCGTCACGGTGTTGCCGTCCTGATTCCTGACGGACAGCGCGGAAAGGCGGAAATCGCCCCTGCCGTTGACGGGATACTCCATCGGCGCCGCGTCGGTGGAATACCACTCCGTTTTGATTTCCGGCACGACGGGGCTGAACGACGCGCTGATATTGCGCCGCGTCAGCGCCCAAACGTTGTCGTCGGGAATGCGCCTGCCGTAATACGCGCACAGCAGCAGATCCGCCTCGTGTACGCCGAGTATACAGGTCGACCCGGGAGTATCGAGTTTAAAAAGCTTTCTCTTTTCGTTATAAAATATCATAATTCCGTTACCGCTCCTTTCTTTTTTCAATCATATCATACAAAAAACGGAATTACAAGAGGGAATGTATGCAAAAGACCGGGAACGGAGGTCTTCTGCGGGACCGTCCTTTCGGGACCGGGGCATCTTTTCGGATCAGAAAAACAAAAAAGACGGCGTGAAGCCGTCTTCATCGTTCATCAAAACTTACAGCTTGATGGAACCGCCCTGAACAAGACCCAGAAGCAATTCGATGATCCTGAAAATGATCGCGAATCTGAGCTGGAAGAAGTTTTTGACAACCGTGAAGGTATCTTCAACGCTCGTGGTGGGCTCGACGTATGCGGTGGTAATTTCGTCTACGTATTCCATAATAATCCTCCGATTCATTATTTCTTATCTTATATTATACACAAGATATGCCGTTAGTCAAGAGCAAAAATACAAATAGCGGTAAAACTTTATAAATTTACAACAATTCTGTCTAATTTTTGCCCGCTCCGATCCCTTCCGTAATCCCGCGCAGCGCAAGCGCGCCGAGGCTGTTGCCGAGCGTCACGATCAGCAAAAACAGAAGCGAACGCCCCGCGTAAGCCGCGGAATCCACGGCGTATACGCAGTAGCACATATCCGCGACGCTGTGCTCGAAACCGCTCAGGATAAAGACCGAAACGCACATCACGACCCCGAAGATACCGCTGACGGTATCCTTATGCCGGCGGAAATTCT
Source organism: Clostridia bacterium (assembly GCA_017427315.1). Classification (GTDB taxonomy): domain Bacteria; phylum Bacillota; class Clostridia; order Oscillospirales; family Acutalibacteraceae; genus RGIG2774. Next base: position 567 of record JAFRTA010000294.1, on the reverse strand, counting down.
CAACCGCGGCGTACATCAGCACGCCGCAGAAAAACGAGAGGATCAGCACCGGAACAAAACTCTTTTCAAGCTTCGCGTCCACCATTTTCAGCGCCGTTTCATGCAGCTCCGGGCGGGCGACGCGCACCGCCGCGCCGGTGATGATGCAGCCGATCAGATTGCCGAACCAGATGGTGACGCAGTCGGGATGATTCCTGTTCGAGATAATATACCCGATTTTGCCCGTAAACAGATTCAGCCCGAACGAACAAATCGCGAACAGCCCGACCGTGAACATCAAAGCGCCGACGACCTTGTTTTCGCACGCAAGGAACACCGTCGCGCCGATGCCGATCATGATCCCGGCGCCGACCGCCTTGAGAAGCGTATCGAAAAAACGCGCCGCTTTTTCATTTTTCATTCTGTTCATCCTCTTTTCATACGAGTAAACCGCAGCCGCGTCACGATTTCACGGCGCAACACGCAAAACGCAAAACGCAACACGCAACACGCACCACGATCTCACCTATACATTATACATTCATTTTTTTTCCGATGTCAAGCGATACGTCTTGCCGAAATGAAAAT
>JAFRTA010000293.1 GCA_017427315.1 Clostridia bacterium | reverse complement strand
TACTCCTCCGAGACAGTCTCTTTCCACACCGTCGATATAACTATTTAAGTCAAGAGGATAAAGGATCTTAACAAAAGACGGTTCAATGTTTATCGGACCAGTCAAAGATCCCTCATATGAAGTTTTATCAACGATGTTATACCCGGCTTTTGTCGAAATAACAATTTTGTACCGAGTGCCCTCGACATAAGTAGCGCAGAAATCATTGCAGTCATCAGCCACAAGCGTTCCGTTAATATAAACATCCGCAGTCGCAACGCCGGCTAAATCCCACTTTTTTTCACCGTCGACGTAACTGTTCAGATCGAGCTGGTATGAAGGTCTGGGAACGTTTCCTTCCAATCGCCATTTCTGCGCATCGCTGCCGTTCCAGTCCTGTACCCTGACGCGCAGTTGATCGTTATAAGGTACTTCATTTGTAACCGTCAAAGCAAGATTGCTGTTGCTGACGCAGCGAATGGAGAAATCTCCGTTTCCTTCATCTTTGAAATACCACTGTTTCGTCGGGTTTGAGCTATAAGACCACAAATGCGCTTCCGCGCCGCTGTACACGTTATCTGCGTAAACGTCAAGATAAAACAGGTTGGAATTTGACAGACATCTGATATAATGCTTCTGGGTATCCAGCCCTTCGATCTTAAATTTCTGGTCCACGGAATGACTCGACGGAGCGACCGTAATTTTCGTTCCCTGCCGCGCTTGACCGTTATTACAAAATGCATTTAATGCCTTGCCCGTAGACTTGCTGAAAATCTCATATTCCCCATCCGGCATATCATACCAACTGCTCACAGGTGTGGGAGATACCGTCGAACCATTGAAATTCGGGTGAATACAACCCCAGTAATATGCAGTTGCTCGGCAAGCTTTAGAATAGATCGTATTAGTAATATTCCTTACATATTGTCCATTGTAATTCTGATGATAAGTCGAATAATCAGACTCATAAATAGCAACATGACCAACTCGCTGTTTGGTCACACCGTTTTCAACATAAGTAGAATTATCCACATAAACGAGAATATCACCTTTTTGCGGTGTTCCCCCTTGTGTTCTTGTCCAACCATCCTCAGAAGGATACTTATTTGACGCATAGTCTTCACCGTTCCCTGAGACATGATATCCAACAAGATAATCATAATATGCCATGATAAGATCTACACATTGCGCGCCATAACACTTATCAACATCTATGGCATGGCCAAGTAAAGATTTACACCAGTTAATTGCATCATCTGCACTCTTATTTACAGCATTAACAGTTATCGATCCAAAATTCAAAAAGAAAACTGATAAAACCGTCACTACCGATAAAATCCAACTGATTGTTTTTTTTCGATGCATAACTTAACCTCCAAATGTTTTTAGTCGGGTGTAAGCCTCGAGAAATCTAACGATTGCGTTATTAACAGAAAATAGTAATTATTTCTGCAATCTAAGCTTACACATATAAAATTTAGCTGAATATGATCAAGGAAACAACCCATATTTACAAAATAGGATTCGAACGGTCGAAATATGCAGCTAAACGGTAAAAACCGACGGGCAACCGCCGGTTTTTACCGTTTATTTAATCCTCATATTTTTGCACTTTTATGCTTTGTGCCTTGCGATCTCGACCAAATTTATATCATGAGATTTGTCAGGCAATGTGTATTCCTGAATAACTGAAAAGCAAAAAAGTGTTGTCGCTGCATCCATAATATGGTTTCTCTACATGCAGAAAGGTTCATTTCCCCAAATTCTTCAAAAACCGGAACAGCCGGTTCAGCAGCGTGACGATCGCCTTGAGGACGCGCTGGATTCCCTCCCGGATCCGCTCCGCGAGGCTGATCTCCACCGGGGTGTCGATATTCTCGCCGTGCTCCTCGGTCGCGGTCGAGAAATAAAAGCCCGTCAGCGTCCCGTCGGCGACGCCCGCGCAGAGCTCGTTGAAGGTCAGCTCCCGGTCCTCGCCGTCCGCGGCCGTTACGCCCGCGGTTACCGTGCCGTTCACGAGGGTATCGTCCTCCACGCGGCGTTTCCTGCCGTTTTCGTCCTTATAATAAAACTCCACGCCGTCCAGATGCAGCGAAGAAACGGCGAGCTTGTTCACCGTTCCGAGCCTGTCGCACAGCACCGCGACGAGGTCAAGGAACGTATAGGCGTCGGCGTTTATTTCCCCCTCCAGCGTCAGCACGCCGTCCGCGAGCGAAAACCGGACGGCAGTCCCGCGGTAAACGATCTCCGCCCCCGCAGGCGCGTAAACGACCGCGCCCTCGGGCAGCGCGCCGTCTTCGAACGTGATATCGTCGAACGCGACGACCGTGCCGAGCTTTTCACACCCCGTAAACGCGCCCGCCGCGACGGCGACGCCGTCCGCGTCAATTACGACCTCCGAAAGCTCCGAAAAGCCCGCGAACGCTCCGCTGCCGACGTTCCTGACGCTCTCTCCGAGACGCAGCGCCTCGCATTCCGGCGCATAATCCGTCCAATCGGCGAAGCCGCCCTCCGTGACCGCGGGCAGCGCTTCCGCGCCGCCGACAGCCAGAACGCCGCCTTCGAATTCCGTCTCGGCGTTCTCCGCGTGCACGTATCCGCACCGCAGCGTCGCGCCGTACAGGTTCATCGCGGAAAGCGCAGCGTTTTCATTCCATTCCGCCTCGGTCCCGGCGAACCGGACCTCCCGCAGCGCGGTGTTTCCTTTCATCGCTTCAACGGAAACGTTTTGCGGCGCGCCGAGAAAAACGACCTTTTCCAGCCCCTGGTTGTCGCCGATCGAATACGTGCCCAAAAGCGTTTTGAGCCCTGCCGGAAGGACCAGCTCTTTCAGACTGTGACAGCCGGAGATCCCGGTGCCGTCAATCCGTTCAAGCGTTGAGGGCAGAATCAGCTTTTCCAGCCCGTAGCACTCCGCGATCCCGTTCCCCCCAATATATTTCACACCCTCCGAAAGCTCGACCGTCCTGAGAGAATGCGAAAACGTAAAGCACATATAGGGAATCGTCTCCACCCCCGACGGGATCTTCACGTATTCGAGATAATTCATATTGCAAAACCCTACCGATTTGATTTCCGTCACCGTATCCGGAACGGCGTACTCCGTACACGGATTCATCATCGGGAACCGATATAAAACCGTCTTATCTTTGTCAAACAATACGCCGGTTTCGTCCGTCGTGAAATACGGATTCTCCGGAGAGATTGAGAACCGCTCGACGATGCACGTCTGCGAAAGATTATCGAGCTGCCGGAGCGTCGACGGCAGCGTCAGCGTCGTGACGTATCCGCGCAGGCCTTCGAAGAAGCTGTATGAAACCGAGGTTACGGGGCATCCGCCGAGCTCGTCGGGCAGCGTCAGCGCGCCCTCGTAAGCTCTGTCGGTAATCCCCGTGATCGTCGCCTCGCCGTTTGAGACCGTATAGGTCAGCAGCCCGTCCACCGTCGTCTCTGCGGACGCCGCAACGGAAAAAACGAACAGCCCGCATACGACGATCAAAACGCACATAAAAATCTTTTTCATCACTTCTCCCGATCCTTTCGTATTTCATTTTCCGCTATTGCATTATTCTTTTATTATAACATTTTTTGACCGGGATATACAATATATAATTTTTCTTAAACTGACCGTTCGGCGCTGTTTTTTTGCCGTTTATCACATATACTGCCGTTTGCCGCCCGATTTCGACCGTTTAAGCGAACCGACTTGACATTTTTCGGGGATTCTATTATTATTATTCAGAATAAGAACATCAGGCAAAAAATACAGATTATCGGAGGGAAAAAACATGCGCATAGCCGTTTGCGATGATGAAGACGTCATTGTCCAGGAACTCTCCCGGCTGACGCTCTCCTATTTTTCGGAAGCAGGCATAGAGTCCGAAGTCAGGACCTTCCCCGATGCGGAAAGTCTGCTCTCTTCCGGCGTAAAATTCGATATTCTGCTTCTTGACTGCAAACTGCCCGGCGTGGACGGCGTTGAACTTGCAAGGCAGGTGCAAACCCGTTTTCCCTCATCCGAAATCGTCTTCATCACAGCGTATTCCGACTATCTTTTCGAGAGCTATGACGTCCGGCATCTGAAGTATATTCTTAAACCTGTCACGCGGGAACGGCTTGAAAAGACCTTCGACGATTACCTCTCCTCCGCAAACGGGCGGAAACCGGTTTTCGTCATGGCGGATCTGAGCATCCCCATGAACGAGATCTGTTATATCATATCAAAAAAGAACAACACATCCGTAGTCACCGGGCAGACGTCGTATAACTCGAGAAAAACACTGAAGGAGTATGCCGGGGAACTGAATCCCGCAAGCTTTATGATGGTGAAGCGCGGACCGATCGTCAATTTCGCCCATATCGCGCGCCACTGCGACGGAATGCTGACAATGACCGATCAGGCGGTTATCGGCGTCAGCCGACGGCTGCGCTCAGAGTTTCTGCGGCTGTATACAAGGTATCTCAACGAAACACGGTAACGAACGGAGCTATAAATGCAGAATACGTTTTTTTACACAATGTTTTTTGCGGATGAGCTCTGCGGTGCGCTGAGTCTGTGGGTGATCCTGCGATTTATCTTCCTGAAGCGTCCCGTCCGCTCCCCCGCTCTGTATATTACGTTCGGGCTTCTTTTTGCTGCGAACGCTTTTTTGTTTGCGCCGTTTCTTGCCCGGTTCCTTTATGATTTCGACGGTTTTGCCGATATCGTGACCGCCGGACTCCTGATTGCATCCTCCTATGCCCTTTTCAAAGACCGCAGGCAATTTAAAACGCTTTTTACGGTGATCATCTATGACGCGACCGTCGAAATGTTTTATTCCCTTATTGCGCCTTATCTTTCCGCCGCGCCTTGGCTTGAGGAGCTTTGCTGTGCGCTTCTTCATCTGACCGTCGGCGCGATCGTATTCCTGGCGGCGAAACGCTCCGTCGTCAACGTGCTGCCGGAGGTGTTTTCAGATATTCCGAAATGGATCTGGGCGGTGCTTCTTCTCTTTGAGCTGACCTGCTATTACAAGGAATTCGGCGAAGCTGCGTCGTGGTACGGCGTGCTGTATACGGGCTCCTCCGCCACCGTGATCCTCTGCGTGCTGTATCTGGTATTCAAGATCCTCCGGCTGATCCGGCGGCAGAACGGCATCATCGAACAGCTGGACGCGCAGCGGGCGTACGGAGAGACGCTGCGTACGGGAGACGAAGAGCTGCGGCGCTTCCGGCACGATTACAAAAACCATATGATCGTCGTCAACGCGCTGCTCGCTGCGGGCAAGACGGATGAAGCAAGGGAATATCTTTCTGCGATCGACTCAACCGTCGACTGCACGGTCCGGCGGATTTCCACCGGAAACTTCGTCGCAGATGCGATCATAAATAGCAAAGCCGTTGCCGCGGCAAAATCAAACGCGCCGATCGAGTTTACAGGCACGATCCCCGCGCAGGGCATCCGGAACGAGGATCTTTGCACGGTGCTCTCAAATCTTCTGGACAACGCGATTGAGGCTGTGTCAAAAAGCGACGTTACGGATAAAACGATCCGTATCGGCGCCGGGATCAAAGGAGAAAGCTTTTTTATGCGTATTACAAATTCCGCCGTACCGACGAACATAAACGGATCGTTTGCAACGACAAAGCGCGATCGGCTCAACCACGGGATCGGTCTCCGAAATGTCCGCAGAACCGTTGAGGCTTATTACGGTAAGCTGAATTTGAAGAACGAAAACGGCGTGTTCACAGCAGAGCTAATGATGCTGCTGCAGTAAGTCCGGCGGTGTTCACAGTACGACCTCAAACACGGTCTCCCCGTTCGCGCAGTCGACGGATATTTTCCCTCTATGCTTTTCCGCAATCGATTTCGCGATTGCGAGCCCGAGCCCGAAGCGGTTTTCCGCCGTGCCCGTGCGCGCGTCGTCCGCGCGATAGAAGCGTTCGAATATTTTTTCACGCTGCTCCTTCGGGATCGGATCGCCGGGGTTCGTCACACGCAGTACTGTTCGGTTTTTTCCGTCCTTTGCCAGTTGAATGCGCACCGTGCCTCCCGCGGCGCTGTGCTTGACGGCGTTGTCGATCAGGATCGCCGTAAGCTGCTTGATCTCGCTCTCGACGCCGCGCATGGCGACGCCGGGCTGAACGACCGTTTCGATCAGAACGCCCTGCTCGAACGCGACGCTTTCAAACGTCATCGCAATTCCCTCCACGGCAGCGCTCAAATCGAAATCCGCGGCGAAAACGCCGGTTTCCTCGGCGTTCTCGAGCTTTGCGAGCGTCAGCAGGCTGAGCACGAGTTCTTTCATCCGTCCCGTTTCGGAACGGATATAGCCGAGCCATTTATTCTCTCCGATCTCATTCTCCAGCATTTCCACGTTCGCGCCGATCACGGTCAGGGGCGTTTTCAGCTCGTGCCCCGCGTCGGAAATAAACTGTTTCTGCTTTTTGAACGTCTCGTCGACGGGCTTCGCGATGCGGGAAGCGATCAGGCGCGCGATCACGAAGGCGACCGCCGCCGCGACGACGAAAAGCAGCGCGGAAACGACCGCGATGTTTCGGATTGCCGCCGTCGTCGCAGAGCTCTCGATCAGCACGACGACTTCTCCGTTCATGATGTGCGTATAGCTGTAGAACAGGCCGCCGATCATTCCATCGCGTTTTCCTTCTTTCCGGACGCGGTCGGCGAATTCCGCGGCTTCCATGGCGTCCACGCCGATTTCACCGTCGGTCACGGCGGTTTTGAACCCCGTGCGGGAATAGACGACGGCGTAGTATCCGTCGGGTGAGATGACATCCGGCGGAGCGTTGTCTTCGGGCAGCATCGAGTCGAACAGATCGAACCGCTTCGCGATCCTGCCCGCGGTCGCGCAGGCGGAATCCACGCTGTTTTTAATCCCGATCACGTTGATCACCAGAAGCTGGGCGGAAAACAGGATGCACAGCACCGCCGTGATCGCGGCGGTGATTCTGTTTTTCAGTTTTTTTATCATTGCGCCGTACTCTCCATAATATAACCTACGCCGCGAATCGCACGCACCGCGCAGCGCGAAACGCCGATGAAGCTCATCTTTTTCCGGATAAAAGAAATATAAACTTCCACGTTATTGTATTCCGCGTCGCTGTCGAAGCCCCATATCTTCTCAGCGATCTGCTCGCGCGTCAGCACCCGGCCGGGGTTGCGCATAAAATACTCGGTGAGCTGAAATTCCTTTGCGGCCAGCTTCATTGTTTTACCGGTCGCCGTGCAGGAAAGCTCGCAGTTCTTCACGTTCAGCTCCATATCGCCGACGGTCAGGACCGTTACCTCGCCCAACTCGCCCTTGCGGCGCGATACCGCGCGCAGACGCGCGAGCAGCTCTTTCATCTCAAAGGGCTTGGTCAGATAATCGTCTGCGCCGTAATCGAGCCCGGTCACCTTATCGTCCAGATCGGAACGGGCGGTCAGCATCACGATATGGCTGCCGATTTTCTCGCGCCGCAGTGCCTCGAGCACCTTGAAGCCGTTCATTTTCGGCAGCATGACGTCCAATAATATGATATCGTATATTCCCGTCAGTCCCTGGTCGAGCCCCGCCTCGCCGTCATACTCCGCGTCCACGGTATAGTTTTCCTTCTGCAGCGCAGCTTTCAGCACGTCCGCAAGCGCGTATTCATCCTCAACGATGAGTACTCTCATTCCGTTCGCCGCCCCTTTCTATATGATGGTAATCATTATAACACGTTTTCTTGAAAAAAACTTGAGTTTCCGCAAAAAATATCAAAAGCGGGCCCGCAGCGCAGAAAAAATTTCCGAAAAATATAAGAATCTTCAATTTTTCTTCAATCTTCGGCGAGTAAACTTCACGGCAAGAGGTCGGGGAAGACCTCGGAAAAGATGAAAGAGAAAGGAAATGCAGTCATGGAAAACAATAACGACTATTATCCTTACGGCTCCGAAAACCACGCGGCGGAAAACGGGAGCTTCGCCGCGGACGCCGACGAAACGCAGCGGAACGCTTCTAACGTTCCGGAAGGAGAACCTTACGCGGCGGCGGGATACGGAAGCGCAAACGGCGCAGCGCAGTCCCCGGACAGCTCCGCCGCGCAGGGAGCGTATCCCTACGGCGGCTCCGTTTACGGCGGGGGCGGTTACGGAACGAACCCCGGTCAGAATCCCTACGGACAGAGACAAAGCGCATATCCTTACGCCTCGACGCCCCCCGTCAAGGCAAAAAAAGAGAAGAAAAACCATCCCTTCGCGAAAAAGCTCGGCACGGCAGCCGCGATCGCGGCGGTGTTCGGCATCGTCTGCGGCTTGCTGTTCCGCGTAACGAGCGGCATCAACAAAAACAGCGGTTCCAACGGCGGCGTCATCGGTACCGTTATCACCACATCAAAGGGCTCCGACGAGGTCTACGACGTTTCCGAGGTCGTGAAGAACGTGATGCCCGCCATGGTCTCCATCGATATCACCGCGACGCAGACGGTGCAGAATCCGTTCTCGTTCTTCGGCAGCAGGAGCTACCAGCAGGAGGTCACGGGCAGCGGTTCCGGCATCATTATTTCACAAACCGACGACTGTCTTTATATCGCGACGAACAATCACGTGATCGAGGACGCGAATTCGATCACGGTCACCTTTGCGGACGATAAGACGGCGAAGGCGACGGTCAAGGGCACCGATCCCGACGCGGATCTTGCGGTGCTTGAAATCCCGCTCACGGAGATCGGGAGCGAAACGCTCGGCGCGATCAAGGTCGCGGTCATGGGCAATTCCGATACGCTTCAGCTCGGCGAACCGGCGATCGCAATCGGCAACGCGCTCGGTTACGGCCAGTCGGTCACGGTCGGCCACATCAGCGCCCTGCAGCGCAAGGTGCAGCTCACCGACCGCACCATGACGCTCGTGCAGACCGACGCGGCGATCAACCCCGGCAACTCCGGCGGCGCGCTGCTCAACAGCAAAGGCGAGGTCATCGGCATCAACTCTGTAAAATATTCCTCCACCGACGTTGAGGGCATCGGGTACGCGATCCCGATCAGCGACGCGATCCCCATCATCAACGCGCTCGTCAACGGCACCGCGCTGCCCGAATCCGAACAGGCGTATCTCGGCATCAGCGGTATCGACGTGACCGAACAGTACCAGCAGAGATTCGGCCTGCCCGAAGGGATCTACGTCGAAGAGGTCACAGAGGGGTCCCCCGCGCAGAAAGCAGGGATAAAAGCCTACGATATCATCACCGAATTCGACGGCGTGAAGGTTGCGACGATGGACGATCTGACGGACCTCATGGACGGCAAAAAGGCCGGCGACACCGTCTCGGTCACCGTCATGCGCTCCGCGAACAACGCCTACTCCCCCGTGACGCTGACGGTCACGCTCGGCTCCGTTTCAAACAAACCGGCGCAGAAATCCCCGCAAGGCAATAATTCCGGGAATTACGGCGACTACGGAGATTACGGCGACTACGGCGATTTCTTCAACTTCTTCGGATAACGCGGACCGGTTCCCCCGTTATCCTTCCGCGGACGAAACCCGTCCGCGGATTTTTTTGCGTTATGTTTTTTATCAAAAATATGACAAAAAACGGGGATAAGATGTAAACTTTTTTTGCAGTGCGGGCGCTTTTTGCTGTTTCTTCTTGAATTATCCGACAACCGCAGTATAATAATAAAAGAACGATAACCGATAACCGCAGAAACGAGGCCTCACCTTATGAAAATCAAGAAAATCCTTGCGATCGGCCTGTCCGTGCTTCTCGTGCTCGGCGTTTTGCCCGTGCTTCTTTCCGCCGCGGCGCCTGCCGCAAGCGAAAGACAGCTCAAATTCGGCAGCGACGGCAAGTTCAAGATCATGCAGCTCGCGGATATTCAGGATAATCAGGCGCTTTCCGACGTCGTGAAAGCGTTCGTTGAAAAAACGATTCTCGAAGAGCGGCCCGATCTGATCGTTCTCACGGGCGACAACATCTACGGCACAAGCTGCGCCAACCCGTGGAATTCCGAAAAAGCGGTCCGCGCCGTATTCGAAATGCTCGAACCTCTCGGCATTCCCGTGGCGGCGGTCTTCGGGAACCACGACGATCAGGCAAACCGGTATTCCAAAGAAGAACAGATGGCGGTCTACGGGGAGTATCAATGCAACCTCTCCGTCGATCAGGACGATACACTGCTGGACGAGAACGGCGAGATCGTCGACCTTGAGGGTTGCGGCACCTCCAATGTGCCCGTCCGGTCCTCCGACG
>JAFRTA010000292.1 GCA_017427315.1 Clostridia bacterium | reverse complement strand
TTTCAAGCCCGACTGCGTCTTCTTTTTCCCGAATCTCCGGTTCCGCGTCGCAGATTTCAAAGACCCGCTGCGCGGAATCCGCGCAGCGCGCCCACCAGTCCGATACCCACGACAGGAAATCGAACGGATCGATCAGCATTTCGAAATAGACGATAAAGCTCAAAAGCGTTCCCGTGGTGAGCTCGCCCTTTGCGACCATGACGCCGCCCGCGCCGAGCACCGCCGCGGAGAAGAGCATGACGATGACCTCGACGATCGGGAACGCGGTCGCTTCAAAAAGATTCAGCTTCAATTCCGCGCGGCGGAAATTCTCGCTGACGTTTTCAAACCGCCGGTATTCGTCGTTCTCCTTGGAAAACGTCTTGATGAGCTTCTGTCCGTTGATATTGTCGCTTACCAGCGACGAAACCTTCGAGGCGAAGAGCCATGAGCGGTGGTGCATGCCGCGGAACAGCCGGTCGCCGAAAAACAGCAGCAGGAACACGATCGGCAGCGCGCCGAGAACGATCAGCGTCAGCCGCCAGCTCATGGCGAACATCAGCGCCAGGATACCGATGATCGTCGCGACGTCAATGACGATGCTCGGCATTCCGTCGATAAAGAACCAGTAGATATTGTTGGCGTCCCGCACGACGCGTTCCATCAGCGAGCCGGTCTGTTTGGAGGAATAGAAATTCAGCGACAGGCGCTGCATCGCCCTGAAGATGCGCACCTTGATGTCGTAGGTCACCCGCGGCACGATCGCCCCGGTAACGTATTGCTGGATCACGTCGAAACAGGTGCGCAGCAGCCGGATCCCGAAAATCGAAAGGACCAGCGTCCCGAGCGCCTTGATTTGCTCTGCAAGGGGGCTTCCGTCCGGATTCGCCAGAACGCGGTCGAACAGCGCGCGCGTTCCGAGCTGGGGAACGAGTACCGAGACGGCGGCGCCGGCAAGCATGAAGAAGACGACCAGCGCGATTTGCGGAAGATATCCGCCGAAAAAGCGGAACAGCCTGACGGCAGTCGCCGAGGTTTTGTCGTGTTTTTTACAGAATTCCTTATCCGGCGGGCAGGGCTCGCCGCATTTTTTGCATTTGCCCTCGCCCTTGTCCTGCTCCGGCGGCAGATCGAAGCTGCCTTTTTCTTTGTATTCGTTGAACGCGTTCGCAAACGTGTCCGCATCGCCGAGTCTGCCGAGCGAAAAGCGAACGAGCATTTCGCATTCTCCGTTTTCTTCAAGCAGAAGCGCGCCGGTGGAAACGTACTTTTCGCATGTGAGACGGTCGATTTCGGCAAGCGGGACCGCGCGGACGGAATCGATCCGGACGGGCATTTCGGGTTTTGCGCGCCAGCCTCTGCGATGTGCGGGCTCCTGTGTTCCCCACGCGAGATAAAGCCCTTTGCCGTCAAAGCAGAGCCATGCGTCCCGATATTCTCCGTCGGGCCGCATGTCGCATCGGCAGCAGAGCTTGAGGTCTGCGGTGTCGAGCCCCGCGTTCCGCAGCGACCGAAGCTCTTCTTCCGAAAAAACGCCGCGTTTTTTCGCCTTGCCCGAAAGCTCGGCTTTTCCTTTCTTTTTTTCTGACATATTTTCCTCCGTGGATGATATAAGACGGATCGTGACGGCTTTGAGAAACAAAAAAACGCCGTGACGATCCGTCACGGCGCCGTGCACAAAAAGCAGGCGTTATCTGCGTCTGAAAGGGCAGACGGCGCGCCGTGACGATATTTTACGATCGATCTTTTTCATCATTGCGTCCGCCTCCTTTCATGATCATTTTGTTATATAATGCAATAAAAGACGGGATTTGTCAAGTGGAATTTTGAAAAAAATGAAAAAAACATGCGCCGGGATCGGCAGAGCCCCGCCGGGATCGGCAGGAAAAAACGTTCCCGCCGTCGGAACGCGTCCGCGGCGGGATTGCTACTGTTTCTGTCTGCGGCTCGTTTGCGGCGGTCATTTCCCCGGCGTGAACGGGATTCCCTCCGCTGCGGCGTAGCTCTCGGCGGAGGAGCCCTTTTCGCCGTGGATCGTCAGACGGGAGCATCTGCCGAAGGCGAGGTCGCCGATCGACGTTACGGATGCGGGAATATAGATATAAGACAGCGCCGAATCGAGGGCGAAGCACTGCTTGCCGATCTCGGTGACGGAATCCGGCAGCGTGATCCTTTTCAGGTTCGGGCAGTCGTAAAACGCGCAGACGTCGAGGATGCGGACGTTTTTTCCCAGCGTGACCGAGGTGAGCGCAAGACAGCTCTCAAAACCGCTGATCGGGACCGCATCGAGCGAGTCCGGCAGAACGACCGAAGTCAGAAAGCTGCAGTCGCGGAACGCGTTCGTCTGCATGAAGCGCACGCGGTTGCCGAATTTGACTTCGCGCAGGTTCGACAGGTCCTCGAACGCGCCGTCCATGATGAATTCCACCGTGTCCGGGATCACCGCCTTTTTGACCTTCGCGGCGATCTTCGAAGCGTTGTCGTAATCGTGATACGGCAGGATGCTGTAGATCGCGGCGACGGAATGCCCCTCGATCTCGGCGGGGATCGTCACATTTTCGACGGGCTTTGTCAGCGCGTTGATGCGGGCGGTCCCGTTTTTGAACAGGGTGACGGAAAAATCGCCCGAGACAAGCTCTTTTTCCACGTTCTCCCGCGCCGCGAGCGCCTCGGGGGACCAGGAGTAGGGCTCGGGATCTTCCTCCGTGCAGTACAGGTAGTAATCCTGATACGCCTGTTCGCTCGCGAACAGGAACGAGGCGGGATCGACCTCGCCGGACGGGTTCGGCTTCTGCGGGTTCAGACTGAGCGTGGCGAAAATCGACATGAGAAATGCAATGAATCTTTTCAGTAATGCAAGAATCGGGCCGTTCATATCCATACCTTCTTTTTTTTCAATATACCGCTCCGGCGTCGAAAAGTCAACACTTTTCGGAAAGTATATCCGGGTTCGGCGCGGCGGTTCCCCGAAGGTTCGTATTGACAACGCCGCGCGTTTGGAATATCATAATAGAAAAAAAGAGGGAATTGCCCGGGCGTCAAAAACGGGGAATGACCGATCGGCAAAACAAAAACAGGAAAGCGAGGAAGCGCAGTGAAAAACGTTTATTATCCCGTGCATCTGTATCTCGGGAACGTCCGGAAAAAACAGCATGCCGCCGGACCCTATCTGGGCAAGGCGTTCGTCGTGCCCCGCGGCGCGGAAAAAGGCGTGCGCGTGCGGCTTTACCGCCCCGCGACGGACTCTGAACGTACCCTGCCAGTGCTGTTCAACGTGCACGGCGGCGCGTGGCTTTTCGGCGACGCCGAGGGCGTCGACCTGCAGTCGCAGTATCTTGCGAATCATCTGGACTGCTTCGTCGTCAATATCGACTACCGGATGCTGGACGAGGAACCCTTCCCGTACCAGCAGACCGAGGTCGCCGACGCCGTACAGTATTTCATCGCGCATGCCGGGACATATCATATAGACCCCGAAAAAAGCGCGATTATGGGTTATTCCGCGGGCGGGCATATCTGCGCCGGCGCTGCGCTCCTGCTGCGCGACCGGGGCGTGGAGCTCCGCTCGCAGGTGCTGTGCTACCCGTTCCTGAATTTCATCGGGTTCGATTTCGCGTCGTATAACGGCGTTTCCGGCAGAAAAGCGCAGATATTCAACAAATTCATCGACACCGTGTTCTTTTCGGAGATCCGGAAGGACGGTCTGATCGTCTCCCCGGGGAATGCGGACGCGCGGGACCTTACGGGGCTCGCCCCCGCCGTGATTATCGCCTGCGGAGCGGGCGACCCGCTGCTGCCGCAGGCGGAGGCTTACGCGAAGAAGCTCGCCGAAGCGGGCGTGAAAAACGTCTATAAAGTATATGAAACCGCGGTCCACGGATTTCTTGAGCGCAATTTCCCGGACGATCCCGCAGTTTTCGTGAACGAAGACCCGCAGGATACGCTTCTGCGCGAGGCGGTGGAATTCGTGCGGGAGCAGGGAATATTCGATTGAAAAAACAGAACGACCGGAATTGCCGGGGAGACGGATAACGCCGCATAGATGCAGATGGTTTTTCGTGGAATAAGACAAATTCTGAGTTTGTCGAGGTCTTTGACCTCGACAAACAATGGATAATCAGTCTTTATAAAAACGTAAAGACTCGTTTTTATTTCGTATCCGGAGGGGATCGAATGGATTTTCTGTACGCCGTATTCGCGTCGGTCGCGCTGATCCCGGCGGTGATGATCGTATTCGGCGCCGTGTTTTCACGCCGCGCGCCGAAAAGGATCAACCGGACGGTCGGGTACCGTACCCGCCGTTCCATGATGAACCGGGAAACATGGGAATTCGCGCATCAATACAGCGGAAAACGTTTGTTGTTCTGCGGTCTTGCGGAGCTGCCGCTCTCCGTGATCCCCCTGCTGTTCGTGCGCGGGGGCACGGACGATCTGATCGGCGGCGTCTGTTGCGCTGTGATGCTTTTGCAGCTGCTCCCGCTTCTCTTGATCGCCGTTATGACGGAGCGCGCGCTGAAAAGGGAATTCGACGAAAACGGCAATCGGCGCGATCCCGAATGAATCGCGCTTTCCCCGACTGCCGAAGCGCCCCGCCGCCGGTCCGTCGGCGGAAAAACGGAAAAAGAGAGGTTTCGCATGAAACGGCTTGATGTCGAAAAGATGTCCGCGCTGATCCGCGAGCATGCGGAAGCGGAGCTGCGCGATCAGAGGATCCGCGGTAAGGAGATCGTGATCCGTCGGGACGGTGAAACGGTATATCACGAGACCTTCGGCGCGTCCTGCGCGGACGGGAAGCCGCTGGAAAAGAACCGGATCTACCGTCTCGCGTCCATGACGAAGCCGGTCACGGCGACGGCGGTGATGCAGCTTGCCGACCGGGGACTGCTCGACGTTGACGGACCCGCGTCGGAATACTTCCCGCAGATGAAAGAGCTGAAAGTGGCGACGGTGAAGGACGGTAAGATCGTAAAGCTTGTCCCCGCGGAGAATGAGATCATGATCTGCGATCTTTTGTGTCATACGAGCGGGATCGGCTGTTCCCCCGTGCTCGAGCTGACGCGGTCCACGGCGAAGCTGCCGCTCGACGAAGCGTTAGAACAGATCCTGCGGCAGCCGCTATCGTTCGAGCCGCGCACAAGTCAGATGTACAGCCCGACGGACGCCTTCGACGTCGCCGCCGGGATCGTTGAGCTCGTTTCCGGCATGCCCTTTGACGAATATCTGAAAAAGAATATCTTTGACCCGCTTGAAATGCCGGATACGACATTCGCGCCGACGGCGGATCAGCGGCGGCGGACGGTCGCACTGTTCGACCGCACGCCGGAGGGCGTTGGCTTTGACGCGCCGACGCCCGACGACGCCGTGTTTGCGGATTACGCGCCGCAGCGTATGCCCGCGGGCGCGGGGCTCGTCTCCGCCGCCCGGGATTATATGCGTTTCGCACAGATGCTCTGCAACTGCGGAAAAGCCTTCAACGGAGCGCGGATCCTCTCGCCCGAAGCGGTGAAACGCATGTCGTCGTCGAATATCCCGGATAACATCGATATGGGGTGCGAGCGCTGGGGACTCGGTGTGCGCGTCATCGTTTCGTCCGGATATCCCCATGGGCTCGGCGTCGGCTGCTTCGGCTGGAGCGGCGCCTACGGCACGCATTTCTGGAACGACCCCGAAAACCGCCTCACGGTCGTGATGATGAAAAATTCCCTATACGACGGCGGCGCGGGAAACAACAGCGCGACCTCGCTCGAGCGGGACGTCAGCGCCTGTCTGATATAAACAGAAGGGATAGGACCGAATGAAGAAAAAAAAGACCCTTTGCGCGATCCTTTGCGTTCTGATCGCCGCTTCTTTCGCCGCAGCAGGTCTTTGGGGGTATCGTGAAATGAGAAGCCGCAGGGAGATCACTTCGTTTGAGAAAATCACGCTTGCCGAGAGCGGAATGCGTTTCAGCCGGGAATATGAGATCCTGTGCTCCGACGGCAGAGCGGATGTTTGCTTATACAGAATATCCTACGCCGGCGGAGAGGATCAAAGGATCCCCGAGAAACGTGCGGGATGCGCCGCGGACGAAGTCCTTGCGCTTTTGAACGACTGCAGGATCTTCGGGTGGGACGGTTTTGTCGGGAAGCATCCGCGCGCTGTCTCGGACGGTACGATGTTCACATTTCGCGCGATCGTGAACAACGGTGAAACAATATATGCGCACGGATCGGAGAATTTCCCGAAACGCTACCGCGAATTCACGGCGGGTCTCGAGCGGATCCTTGCCGGGACAAAGGAATAGGAAAGAGCCCCGCGGCGCAAACGCCGCGGGGCTCTTTTTCGGTCTCTCCGGTTTTATCAGAACGAGATGCTGTTCAAAAACGCTTCAAAAGCCGCAAATGATTCGTCGGAACGGGATGTGATCCAGCCGCTCTTGCCGTTGTTGCGGATCTCGTAAACGTCGCTGCCGTGCTGCGTATAATACTCATACGGCGTATCGTCGTCCGCTTTCAGAACGGTGTACTCGATCCCGCCGACCGTTTTCTGCTCGTATTCTTTATCTTCCTTGAGAACGCTTTCCACGGTCTTGTCCTTGAATACGCGGATCATCAGCGTGTAATCGAGATTGTCTGCGCTCTCTCCGTAGCTCCAGTAAACGTCCTTCTTTTCAACGGTCCCGTCGGGAGACGCGGTCACCCGGATCGCGGTCCCCGCAAGCGGCAGGGCTTCGTCGATCGTATAACGGATATCGTAAAGATCGGTGTCGTCGATGCTCGTTTCCGTCGCGGAAATAAAGCTGACCTGCGCGAGCGCGGCGTCGAGAAGCGCGGCGCCGTCCTGCCCGTCGGCGGCTTTACAGGAGACGGCGTAAAGATCGCCGTTCCGCTCGGCGAAAGAGAGCTGATAACCGGATTTTTCCGTGAAACGGAAGGTCTGTCCGCCGAAGTCTTTTGATTCAAGCTCCGTGGGATCCATGATCGTGGAAATATCCTGTCCCCGCATCCATGCATAGGTGAATTCTCCGCCGTCGGCGAGCGTATATTTCAGATCTTTTTCGACCGGCGTTCCGTCCGCTCCCAGATTGGTATAGCGTTCGACGGTCTCGTATGCGTCGGGCGCCTTGAAGCGGAGCTCCATGACCTGCATATCGTCCGCAAGGGTCAGCGCGGCGGGCTCGGTCGGCTCCTCGGTCGTCGTGACGCCGTCGTCGCCGGTCTTCTTGCCGGAACCGCCGCCGCACCCGGCGAGCGTGAGCAGCAGAAGCGCCGCAAGCAGGAATGCAATAGTCTTCTTCATAACGATCTCTCCTTGTTTGTTTTATAGGCATATTATATGGAATAAAAAACGAATTGTCAACCGTATCGCGGCGCTCCGGAGAAAAAAGCCCGATTTGCTCCGGCGGACGGTTGCATTCCGACGTGCGGCGTGTTATACTGCGAGTAGAAACATCCGTCGTCGCCGAAAGGAGAGAATATGAATGGAGATCAATTACAACGCCGATACGAAGATGCGGAGCGGCTTTCCGAAGATCAGAAAACTCGGAGCGGTCAGTCCGTGCGGAGAGTCCTCGCCCTTCGTTTTCGGCGGGCGGCTGTACCGTCTGGAGCTTTCGGACCCGACGCACGGCCTCGACGTCCGCGCGCCGATCCGGGCGCTGATCCGCGACCGCGAAACGGGGGAGATCCTCTCGCGCTTCGGCGAGGGCTGTTATTACTATTCTCTGTATACGGAAAACGAAACGGTTTACGTGATCGGCACGAAGATGCAGCCGCCGCGCTTCAGCGGCGATACTCTGATGCTGTTTGAGAGCCGCGATCTGCGCCGCTGGACCGCGCGGGAGCTGCTTCGCAACCCCGGCTGGCAGTATTACAATACCTCGCTCACCAGAGGTCCCGACGGTTACGTGCTGTGCATGGAGGCCGGCGCGCCCGCGGAATACGTGGGAGCGCACCCCTTTACCTGCTTTTTCGCCGCGTCGCCCGACCTTGTGCATTGGGAATTTACGGATTACGGCAAAGCGTTCTCAAAGGACAGATACAACGGCGGTCCGTGGATGCGGTATGCGGACGGGTGGTACTATCTGATCTCCGTGACGGAGCTGCCCTGCTGCCGCTATACGAATTATATTTTCCGCACGCGGGATTTCACCGATTGGGAGGTCGGCAAATACAATCCGATCCTTATGCCCGACGAGGAGGACCGGAAGCTCTCTCCCTGCTGCTTCGATCTGTCGCCGGAGCTGATCGGGCGGATACGCGACGGCTTTCTTTCGAGCAATGCGGATATCGACATGTGCGACTGGCGGGGAAAAACGCTGATCACCTATAACGTCGGCAACCAACTCGGGTTTTATTATCTTGCGGAGGCGGAATACGACGGGCCGGTCGACCGGTTCCTTGCCGCGTATTTCGACGAATGAAAATCAATTCCGGAAAAATGCAGAAAAAAGAAAGGAAAGAGCGTTATGAAAAAACAGTCGAAACGATTCGTAAGCGTTTTCCGTGAGGGAAGCGAACTCAGCAGCGAGGGCATCCGCCATTTGCTTGTGGACACAAGGACCGGCGTGACCTATCTTTTTGTCAAATCCGGTTACGGCGCGGGGATCACGCCGCTGCTGGACCGTGACGGCAAGGTCGTCATCACGCGCGTCGACGACGAAAGCGAAGAAGACGATTGACCGAAAGGGCGGATGAAGAATGAAACCGAAAGCAATATTCGCTTCCTCGCGGGAGGCGATCGGAAACGCCTACAGTGAGAGCACAAAAGAAAAGCTCTCCGCATATCTGGAATTTCTGCCGGGGTTTTATACGCCGGAGGTGTTCCGGGACGGCGGCGCGCACCCGGAGCTGCGGGACGTCGAGTATATTTTTTCCACGTGGGGCATGACGGAGCTGACGCAGGAGGAGATCGCCGCGCTTCTGCCGGACCTGAAGGCGGTGTTTTACGCCGCGGGCACGGTGCAGGCGTTCGCGCGTCCGTTCCTTGCGCGCGGGGTGCGGATCTTTTCCGCCTGGGGCGCGAACGCGGTCCCCGTGGCGGAGGTGACCGTCGCCGAGATCGTGCTCGCCAATAAAGGCTTTTTCCGCACGATGCACCGCGGCGGGTCGCCCAAATGGACCGAGCATAACGCGGCAAGGCCCCACCCCGGCAATTTCGATACGGACGTCGGCATCATCGGCGCGGGCATGATCGGCTCGATGGTGATCGAAAAGCTGCGCGATTACCGCCTGAACGTGAAGGTGTTCGACCCGTTCCTCTCGGATGAGCGCGCTGCGGCGCTCGGCGCGGAGAAGCTCGACGACCTCGCCGAGCTGTTCGCGCGCTGTCATGTCATCTCGAATCACCTTGCGAACAACCCGCAGACGGTCGGCATGATCGACCGCCGCTGCTTTGAACGCATGGGGGACAACGCGGTGTTCATCAACACCGGGCGCGGTCAGCAGGTCGTGGAGGCGGATATGATCGCCGCGCTCAAAGAGAAGCCCGGCCGCACCGCGATCCTCGACGTGACCTGGCCCGAGCCGCCCGCGGCGGGCAGCGAGCTGTATACCATGAGCAACGTGATCCTCACGCCGCACAACGCCGGCTCGATCGGCAGCGAGGTCGCGCGCATGGGCGAATACATGCTAGCCGAGTTCGAAGCGTATCTCTCCGGCACGCCGACGAAATACGGGGTTACGGAAAAAATGCTTGCGACGATGGCGTAAGGAGGTGCCGCGATGATCCGTGTCACGGTCTGGAACGAATATATCCACGAGGTCGAAGAGCCGTTCGTTGCCGAATTGTATCCCGGCGGGATCCACGAGGTCCTGCGCCGTCTTCTCGCTTCGGACGATTTTGAGATCACGACCTCCTGGCTGAGAAAAGACGAATATCAGGGGCTGTCGCCGGAATTGCTCGCCGCGACGGACGTTCTGATCTGGTGGAGCCACTGCGCGCAGGACGAGCTGACCGACGAAGCCGCCGCGCGCGTTGCCGAACGCGTGCGAGAGGGTATGGGCTTCATCGTGCTGCACGCGGGACGGAATTCCAAACCCTTCAAAATGATGATGGGCACGCGCTGCAGCGCGCCCTGGCGCGACTGGAACGAAAAGACCCTGGTCTGGAACACCTGTCCGTCGCATCCGATCGCCGCGGGCGTCCCGGAGGTGTTCGAGCTTGCCGGGGAGGAAATGTACGGCGAATATTTCGATATCCCGCGTCCCGACGACGTGGTGTTCGTCAGCTGGTTCGCGGGGGGCAACGTCTTCCGCGGCGGCGTGACGTTCTCCTACGGTCAGGGAAAGATCTTTTATTTCCATCCCGGGCACGAGCGCTGCCGGAGCCTTTATAACGAAAACGTGATAAAAATACTCGGGAACGCAGTACGCTGGGCGTATCCCGTCCCACGGAAGGATATCGAGGGCGGAGCGTTCAGCCCGCCGCTGACGGAGATCGCGGATCGCGAAGACAGAGAATAAAGCCCGACGAAAAACGATCCCGGCGCGGCGCAGGCGAAACGCGAGGAAAACGGAGGGAGCAATATGAATTTTTAGAAGGTACGCAAATTCGATATTCCCGGCGAGAGACACAGCTTTTCCGCAAACGTCGATCTCGGCGGCGGCAGGCGCGGCTTTGTGTTCACTGCGTCCGCGAGCTGGCAGGACCCGGGCGAGGAGCTGTTCCATCTGCCGAAGGACGGGCTCGAGATCCTGTGTTACGACGACGCCGGAGCGCTGCTCTGGTCGAAAAAATTAGGCGTCGGCGTGCTGCCGGGGATCTGGTTCTGTCCGACGGTCGCCGCGGATATGGACGGCGACGGCAGGGATGAGATCTATTTCGTCAACAACCGGAGCGACGCGCCGTTTTCGCTGTTTCAGCGCAGGCTCGAGGCGCTCGATTCCCTGACCGGCGAAACCCTCGGCTCGTGGCAGTGGCCCGATCACACGCGGGAGCTCTCGCTTTCGAAGTGTTATCGGTTCTATCTGACCGTCGGGTATGCGCACGGCGATCCCGTTCTGATTACCTCGCAGGGCTGTTATACGGATATGTACCTGCAGGGCTGGGGCAGGGGAATGAAGAAGCTCTGGGAAAAGACGATCCCCGAATCCGATCCCGGCCCGCGCGCCAGCCACCTGACGCCGGTGCTGGATCTGAACGGCGACGGCGTCGACGAGATCTTCTGGGGCGAGCGCGTGCTCAGCGTGCTGACCGGGGAAGAGCTGTTTGATCTCGCGCCGGATTTTCACGGGCATTCCGATATCCTCGTGCCGTTTCTCGATTATTCCGACGGCAAAATGTACGTCTATACCTGACGCGAGGATCACGAAACGCCGGGCCAGAAGCGCGTGAACGTCTTCAACGCCGACGGCTCGCTCAAATGGGGCGCGGAGGATACCGGGCATATGCATACCGGCTGGGTCGCGACCGCCCTTGACGGCTTCGGAAAGCTCGCCATGGCGGAACATCACGAATGGCGCCCGAATACGGACGGCGCGAGCGATTCCGGCATGACGATGCAAACACTTGAGCACTATCTGTTCAACGCCGTTACGGGCGAGGCTGCCCGCTTCTCTCTGCCTGCGCCGCTCGGCGAGGTCGCTCCCGCGGATATCGACGGCGACGGATATTCCGAATTCATCGGCGGCGGGAAGATCTTCGACCGCTTCGGCAATACGCTTGCGGAGTATACGGGATACCGCGTCCGTTCCGGCAGGATCCTGGAGGAATACGCGGGCGAACAGCTCATGACGAACGAGAACGGCAAAATATATATCTGGGCGGATCTCGACGCGCGCGACGGCGAGATCATGAAGAAGCGGCTCTCTTACCGTTTTCCGCTGCTGCTGCAGAAGCTCACGGCGTCCGGGTATAATTCCAACAACGCGCTGGCGTCGTGCCTGTAAGCGCAGAAAAAAATCCCGCGGGGATCGATCCCGCGGGATTTTTTTATCGGCGATCACCGTAATACTTCAAAGCTCTCGAGCGGGCGATCCTCGCGTTCGACGGCATATTCATGATCATTCGCCGTATCGAAGCAAAGAACGCCG
>JAFRTA010000291.1 GCA_017427315.1 Clostridia bacterium | reverse complement strand
CGGCGAGTCCGATCAAACCGATATCCGCTTTTTTCATGTCTGTCATACTCCTTTCATCGTTGCACGCGGGCGTTGCCCTTGTAAATATCCCAGACCTGCTTTTCATCCGCAGGTTCCGCGTAGTCGTTGAGGCTGCTGGCCGCCAGCACGCCGGTCGCCCAGCCGAACTGCACCCACTTGTCGGGCGTCCAGCCTTTGAGGACGCCGTAGAGCAGACCGCCGGAGAAGCCGTCGCCGCCGCCGATGCGGTCCATGACCTGAATGGGTCTGGGCTCCTCGACGTACCAGTTGCCGTCCGCCCAGAGGATCGCGCCCCAGAGGTGCTCGTTGGCGGAGACCACCTGCCGCAGCGTGGTCGCGTAGGCTCTCGCCTGCGGGTATTTTTCCCGGACCTGATCGATCATGGCTTTGAAGCGCTCGATCTTGGAGGAAAGCTCCTTGCCGCCCGCCTCGGGTCCCGGGAAGCCGAGACAAAGCTGGAAATCCTCCTCGTTGCCGACGAGGATATCGGCGACGGAGGCGATCTCATGGAAGGCTTTGCGCAGCTCCTCCTCGCGGCCCTTCCAGAAGGTCGCGCGGTAGTTGAGGTCGAAGCTGACGAGGGTGCCGTACCGCTTTGCTTTTTTCGCGATCTCAAGGCAGCACTTCGTCGTCTCCTCGCTCATCGCGGCGATCAGCCCGGAGAGGTGGAAAATGCCCACGCCCTCCTCGCCGAAGATGCGGTCGAGGTCGAAATCGTCGGCGGACAGGGTCCTGCCGATCTCGCCGGCGCGGTCGTTCCAGACGCGCGGCGCTCTCAGACCGAAGCCGGAATCCGCGATGTTGAACTGGTGCCGGTAACCCCACGGACCGCCCTGCGGAACGTCCCTGCCCTCAAAACGGATGTTGCGCGCCCTGAGCTGACGCTTGATGAAGTCCGCCATCGGCGAGCCCTCGACGAATTTCGTCAGCACAAGGCATTCGCTGCCGAG
Source organism: Clostridia bacterium (assembly GCA_017427315.1). Classification (GTDB taxonomy): domain Bacteria; phylum Bacillota; class Clostridia; order Oscillospirales; family Acutalibacteraceae; genus RGIG2774. Next base: position 7,311 of record JAFRTA010000291.1, on the reverse strand, counting down.
AGAGGACGCCACGTTGAGGACGTTACTCTCCGCCGAGGTCGCCTGCAGATAAAACAGGTTGCTGTTCTGCACCGCCATGCGGTCCTGCGGCGTGATCCGCAGCCCCATGCTGGTCACCGATGCGATCGCGTATTTTTTCATAACCGATACTCCTTTACACATCGCCGGAAGCGGAAAACCGCCGTCCGCCGGTAAAATATAACCCGATATATATGATATCAATTTATCCTATCATATTATGAGCCGGAAATCAAGAACATCGAAGCAGATTGTTCCGATAAAATGGTTTCAATTATTTGCCGGCGCGTTCTTGATAGAACCGGACGTTCATGCTATAATGGCGAAAAAAGAAAAAGGAGATTCGTTATGTCAGCAGTTTCCAATGCGTATTGCAGAGTTTTTCAGTCGGTTTTCAAAATCGTGCTCGGTACGGAGATCATGAACTGGAAGGAGCCCGAATTATACGAGGGGCCCGGCAGCGTTCTGAAGCTCCCCGCGCGGATCAAAGAGCTCGGCTTGAAGAAGGTCCTCGTCGTTACGGACAAAAACATTATGGCGCTCGGTCTTCCCGCGCCGTTCCTTGCCGGACTTGCAGACTGCGGGGTGGAATACGCCGTGTTTGACGACGTTCAGCCGAACCCCTGCGTCGAAACCGTGGAGAAGGCGAAACAGGCGTATATTGATAATCAGTGCGAGGCGCTCGTCGCTTTCGGCGGCGGCTCTCCCATGGATACCGCAAAATGCGCGGGCGCGCTTTATGCGAATTCCGGCAAAACAGTTCAGAAAATGTGGGGACTGATGCACGTGCCCCATAAGCTCCCGCCTCTCTTTGCGATCCCCACGACGGCAGGCACGGGTTCCGAGGTCACGCTGGCTTCGGTTATCACCGACGAGGCGACGCACGAAAAGCGCGTGATCATGGATCAGCATATCCGTCCCGGTTATGCGGTCCTCGATCCGGAGCTGACGGTTTCCCTGCCTGCGGACATGACCGCCGCCACCGGCATGGACGCGCTGACGCACGCGATTGAAGCGTATATCGGCAACTACAACGTCAAAAACACGCCGGAATACGCGGTCAGCGCGATCAAGCTCATTTTTGAGAACCTCTATCACGCATATACGGACGGAAGCGATATCAACGCCCGCATGAATATGCTCAGGGCCGCTTACGACGCGGGCATGGCGTTTACGAGAGCGTGCTGCGGCTATGTTCACGCGATCGGACACAATCTCGGCGGTTTCTATCACGTCCCGCACGGCTGGACCATGGCGATCATCCTGCCGCATATGCTCGACTTCTTCGGCGAGAAAGCGTATTACAAGCTTGCCCGCCTCAGCGAGGCCACGAACACCATGACCGACGGCACGGACGAAGAAAAGGCAAAAGCGTTCATCGCGGCGATCCGCGAGCTCAACAGAAGAATGGGGATCCCCGAGGGCTTCACCTGTATCAGAGACGAGGACATTCCCACGATCGCCGACAGAGCCCTGCTGGAAGGCAACCCGATGTATCCCGTGCCGAGACTGATGGATAAAAACGACTGTATGGAAATCATCCGGGGACTTCGGATAGAATAAGGCGCCGCCGCGCCGCGGTAAGGACGCGGAAACGGCAGGCCGATGCCCGCCGTTTGAATTCGCTTTTCGCCCGGCGGCAGATCCCCGAAAAACAGCACGGCCGGCAATCCTCGTTCTGATCCCGACCGTGCTGTTTTATGTATCGGAAGAATCCGACAGAATCCGCGCGCAGCGCATCTTCGTGCGGACATAGCTTATTACAGATTCCATCAGGAACGGATAAAACGAATAAACCGCGCCGTGCCCGGCTTCCGAGGAAGCCGGGCACGTTCTTTTTTCGGTTCTTCCCGGATTATCGTGCCGTAATGAAGCGGGGACCGGAATTCAGAACAGACTTGAAGGCCCGTTCTCCTGAATTTCGGCCCTCCGGATTTCAACACGCCGGAGTTCCGCACCCGTATTGAAAAAAACCTGAACGGTTTTACGACATTATCGCAACGGTCATCAAAAGCACGGACGCTCCGTTCTGCTCTGATCTCCGGTTCCTAATTCCTGATTTCCGGTTCCTGTTCCCCCGGTTCCCGGTCCCACTCGCAGCCGGTGACGGTATCGAGGTCGGTCCCCTTCGTCTCGTGCGTCTTCATCAGCACGAGCAAAAGTCCCGCCAGAATGCCGGGCGCGGAGATGCAGAGCACCACGGAAGTGATTGCCGCATTGCCGAGCGCGCCGAGCGTCGGCAGCAGGACAGCCATCCCCACCACGGTGCCGATCGCCTGGATCACGTAGGCGGACGAGGCGACGGAGGAACGCAGATTGGTCGGCGCGGATTCGGACATCATCATCACGTTGACGTCCCCCACGGACCAGAAGGAGCCCACGCACGCGCCGGTCAGGAACCCGACGAGCCACGGCGCCCACCCCAGCTTCGCTCCGAAGGTAAAGAGCAGAAGCGTCGCCAGCGTCAGGGCGGACATCATCGCCGCGGCGGGTTTGCGCCCGAGCTTATCCGAGACGAAGCCGACGATGAACTGGAATACCGCGCTGCCGACCGCGAACAGGAACAGCGCCTGCGTCACCGCGCCGCCGCCGGAGCCGACCGCGTTCAGCGCGTCGTCAAGGGTCTTCGCGGCGCCGGAGGATACGAGATTCCCGGCATAGCCGTAAGAGAGCATGGGCTGATAGTTCATCGTGATGATGAAGCCCAGATTGTGGAACGCCATCAGGATATATAGCCAGCGGAGCTGCCTGTGCCGCATGGCGAATTTCAGCGCGGCGAAAAAGCCGCCCTGCGCGTTCTGCACGTCTTTCCGCGCTTTTTCCGCCCGCAGCTCCTCCTCGCTCATGCGAAGGTATTTCAGGCGGGAGTCGATGAAGACGTCCGTCTCGCGGGAGAGCAGCAGCGCGAGGAACGAGGCGGCGAGCCCGAGGATCGCGGGCACGAGGAAGACCCTGCGCCACTGCGACTGATCCTGCATAAAGACGCGCCGCAGCAGCGGGATCAGCATCACGCCCAGCGTCGCCGCCGACCGCACAAGAGAATAGATCTTCGCCCGGTGCTTCGCCGGAGCGGTCTCCATGATATACACCACCTGCATATCGTGGGGCACGAAAAACGAGATCACGCAGTAGCCGACGATATACAGCGGAATGTTGCCCGACAGAAAGATCAGCGTCATGCCGATCGCCATGCCGAAGGTGTTGACGACCAGAAACAGCCGTCGGCCGTAGCGGTCCGACAGCGTTTTGTAAAACAGGGATACGGCAATGCACGGGTAGGAGATCAGCTCCAGCGCGCCCAGCGTGGAGAGGGATCTGTCGCCGAATTTCACGAACAGATCTCCCGCGATCTCGGTTTTCATCTGCGCGCAGATCTGCGAGGCGATCTCATCGGTAATATACACAAGGCAGATGAGAAACACCATGTAAACAAGATACGTCCTGCGTCTGGGACGCGACTTTTCCTTTTCCCATTTCGCGATCTCGCGCTGTTTTTTCAGCGCGGCCCTGCGCTGCCGTTCCGGCGTCGGGGTCTTCGCGGCCATACGGTCCACCTCCGATATGCGTTTTTTCTTTTTCCGTCGGACGCAGATGCGTTCATTCTTCTCCGTCGTCTTCGGATTGTTCCTTTTTGTGTTTTTTATGATAACGGATCAATTCACGGTCCGGGGCGCAGATAAAACGGTCATTCGGCGAGGTCTCGCCCGTGAGCGTCACCGGTCAGAACGGTCCAGCCCTTCAGACTTCCCTCGGCGACGCGCACCGATACCGCGCCGTTTCTGATCCCGACCGTCGCCAGCACGCCGGGGAAGCACAGCGGCAGCGTGATATTCTCCGCGACCGGTTCCAGACGGATGATCTTCCGCGCAGAATCGATTTGAAGCCCCAACGCAGCGTTCAGCGTGGTCCAGCTCGACATCGGCCGCGAGTAGTGATGACCGCACTCCCAGTGATCCCACAGCGCGCCGAATCGTGCCTGATTGTCGCGAACGGCCGTGACGATGGCGTCGGCGTCGGAGCGCAGCCCCACGCTCATACAAAGCGCTGCCACGGCGTAGCCGATGCCCGTCCAGACCCCTTCCGCCTGGCAGTTCTTATGGGAATACAGCGTGGTGCGCCGCCCTTCGGGGTAGGAGGCATTGACGAGTCCGCCGTCCGGGGTGAAGTTGCGGTCGATGATGACCCGCAGAACGTTCCTGATCCGATCGTCGCTCAGGTTGCCCCCGATCCCTGCAGCCCGCAGGAACCATTCGCCGTCGAGCTGGTCGGTCATCAGCGTTTCGTCACAGGCGTCGTCCGAGCGCCACAGGTCGTAGTATTCTCCGTTCCACAGGCGCTTTTCAAGCGACGCGAGACCTTTTTCGAGCAGCGCTCTCCACGCTTCGGCGCGTGCCGCGTCGCCTGTTTCGTCGGCGAGGCGGGCGGCCGCCTTCAGCGCGGCGAGCCACAGAATCGAGATATACACCGGCGTACCGGAAAAATTCCAGGCGTCGTAGGTGTTGCGTTTTGTGCCGCTGTCGGGCAGGCCGTCGCCGTCCGTGTCGAGCGCGCCGATGGAATCCATCGCGCGGATCACGTGGGGCCACATGTCCTTGAGGTAACCCGCGTCGCCGGTATAAAGATAATCCCGGCAGACCATCAGCACGAACTGGTTGTTCATATCCACCCGGTCGAAGCCGTTGTCCACGTGGTCGAGGTCGGGCGTGAAAAAGTGGTGTACGCGCCCGTCCTCCCGCTGGAAGGCCGCGCCCATGCGCATCTGACCGAGCTGCAGCTCCGGGAACAGCGCAAGAAGCCCGAACGAGGCGTGATAGGTAATATCCGTCGTGTGGAAGCCGCAGAAGCCGAGCCCTTCCCACAGACCGAACTTGCCGTCTTTCAGATACCAGGAACACTTGATAAGCGTGCTCAGATGCCCGCTCCAGCAGTCCGGGTACGCTTCGGGCAGGTCCGTATCGCAGAGCAGCCTTGAAAAAGCTGCGGCTTTGTCAAATATCTCAGAACGGCGCTCCCGGAGAAAGTCGTTCGCGTCCCGGGCCCCGTCGAAAAGATTTTCATAATAATGGCCCAGCCTGCGTCCGTCCTTCGCAAAATGGTTCGGGAAATACCACGTCAGGATAAAACGCACGGTCTTTTTCCCGCCCGGAGCGAGCCGCACCGTGCCGCAGAGGGCGACGGAGCCGAATTCTTTATAGTTCAGACGGTCCTGCGTGCTCATACGCTTGAGGAACGCCGCCCGGTCCTCCCGTGTCTCGGGGAACGCAGGCCGCGCCTCGCGGATGCGCCGCAGAACGGACGCGGCGAAGGGATATTCCGCATAAGCGCCGAACAGTTCGCAGAGCTCCCCGTCGGACAGCGCGTCCGTGTTTTCGGGAACGTCGGGCGGCGGCGATCCGGCTTCGCTGTCGGGCAGACGGCCCGTCTCGCGGAAGCCGAAAAGAACGGATTCCTGGCTGACGCCGAACGCATCGTCGTCATAGATGTATTCCCGGATGAAGTTACGGTATTCCCCCGCGATAAAGCTTTTTTCGCCGTCGCCGCCGACGCTGAAGCACACCTCGCCGCAGTCCGGCGCGTCGGTCTTCTGCGCGGGACGCATCGTGACGGTGATATTGCCGGCCTCCCGGGAGAGCGTGTTCCGGCAGTCTCCTTCATTGCAGAACTCCGGCACAAGGGTCCCAAGCAGGCTGACCGTCAGCGGTTCGGACGCCGTGTTTTCGATCTCGAGATCCATATAAAACCCGGGCGTCGCGGCGACGTCCGTACGATGCGGCACAAACGGCGCGACCGCTCGCCCCGTGACTCTGCAGGGCAGCGCCGCATCCTCATATCCGAGTTCGCATACGGGAAAGCGCCCGTCAAAACAGATCCGTTCCACCGGTTTGCTCCAGGGGAACATCCGATAAGTGAAATCGTCCGGATCGGTTTTCATGCCGAGCTTTCGGACAACGGGACGCCCGCCAGCCTGTTCCGTGCGGACCCAGAACGACAGCGCGCCCGTGCTGCTCTCGCCGTCGTCGGCCTTGTTTTCCCAGCACACCTCGGTCAGTCTGGGCGGATTGGCGATTTGCCACTGATGGAATTCGCCGTCCGGGAAAAGCTCGACGCTTCCCGCGCCGATCCCGCCCAGCGCGATCCCGCTCTCCTGCCGTTTTGTTGTGATGAACGATGCCATTGCAGCCTCCTGTATCATATCAAGCTGTAAAACGGTTGATGATTCGCGATAACGCAGCGCGTGATCGCCGCCGTCGTTTCCGAGGCAGGCGATCCTCACGTATCCGGAAGCAATACGGAAGCGCTCCTTTTATCAGGATCTGTCGATCCATCCGACGAAACCGTCGGCGTACTGCTCCTCCGTGATCGGGGTATAGCGCGTCTGCTCGCTGCCCATATCGTCAAGGAAGCCGTTATACGCGCGGTAGATGTCGCCTGTTTCGGTGTCGACGACGCGCTCGTATTCCCCGATCATATCCGAGCGTTTTTCCTGCAGGATCGTATCGGCGGTGCTGCGTTCCCCGAACGCCTCGAGCACCGAATCTCCGATATTGGTCTGCCCGTCGGGCGAGGCGTTCGTTCCGAGCACGCTGCGCCACTCCTGAACGTAATAGGGGGTATACCGGAAAGACTGCGCGACGGTCGACAGCACGGGCTGCCAGTTGACAAGCCCGCCGAGCGGCGCCCACTCGGTATAGATGCAGTTGATCTCCCACATGCCGTAGTTCATGCCGCCGCCCCACACGTCGGGCGATTCCATGATAACGGCGGAAAAAATACCTTCTCCCTCCGCGCCGTTCTCTTTGAAGACCGCGTATATCGACTGATAATCCCTGATCGGCGTGGACGGCCGTATCGCCTGAAGCTGCGCTTTGTTGCCGGGAACGGTCGAATTCTTTACGTTGAAATACTCCGTTGAGTTTGAAAATGCGGTTTCGAAAAATTCCTGAACGGTTCCGTACACAAGGTACATATCCGTTCCGCCCATCTGCATATACCGGATGTCCTTGGCTGCGTAGCGGTGGTCCAGGTTCGACAGGCCGATATCCGCGTCCGGAGCGGTCACGCGCCAGTAGAGCTGCTGCGCGTTGCCCCGCCATTCCACCTGCCAGCCCTTCGGGATCGTCAGCGTGAAATAGACGTTTTCATACTGCTCCCATTCCACGTTTGCCCACGCCGCGGGAGTAACGCTGTAATCCGTAAACGGCTGTTCGGACGGCGCTTCGGTGGTCGGAGCCTCGGTGGTCGGCGCCTCGGTCGTCGGCGCCTCGGTCGTCGGCGCCTCGGTCGTCGGCGCCT
>JAFRTA010000290.1 GCA_017427315.1 Clostridia bacterium | reverse complement strand
TGCTGCCGGCCGGGACCGAGCCGTCCGCGGTGCTGCCGGAACAGACCGACGCCCCTTCGGGGACGCTGTCCGCCGAAACGACGGATTCACAGCTTGTCGACGCGTCGGAAACCGTCGGCGGGCCGACGTCCGTCACGGAATCCGAGACCGTCCGGGAGTCCGCCGTCGGTGAAAACACAACGCGCGACGACCTGAACGAGCTTGTGGATGAGACCACGGCCCGCGCAACGGTCCCCGCCCCGCCGACGGAGCGCACGACCGCGCCCGGCGAGGAGCTGACCGAGCTGGTCGACGATCCCGCAAATCCCGGCGGTTCGCCCGTTTCCGCCGTAATTATATCCGAAGGCGTGGATATCTCTCATCACAACGGCTATATCAATTGGGAAGTGATGAAGGAGCGCGTCGACTGGGTGATCCTGCGCTGCGGCTACGGCGGCGATTTCCCGGAGCAGGACGACCTGCGCTGGGAATACAACGCCTCCCGCTGCGACGAGCTCGGCATCCCCTACGGCGTTTACCTGTATTCTTACGCCGACACGGTCGAGAAAGCGGTCTCCGAGGCGGATCACGCGCTGCGTCTGCTGAAAGGACATTATCCGCAGCTTCCGGTTTATTACGACCTTGAGGAAGACGGCATCGCGCGCCGCGTTCCGAAGACGCGGTTCCTTGAAATGTCAAAGGCGTTCTGCGAAAAAATCACCGAAGCCGGCTTCGAGTTCGGCGTATACGCCAATCTGAACTGGTGGAACAATATTCTGACCGATCCGTGGTTTGACGGATATTCCCGCTGGATGGCGGTCTATCGCGACGTGTTCGTCTACGACGGCGTATACGATATCTGGCAGTATACGAGCACCGGCAAAATCGAGGGCTTCAACGGCGTGTTTGACCTGAACCACGCTTACCGTCCCTTTGATTTGCAGCCGCGGCCCCATCCGACCGCGCCGCCCGAGCCCGCAACCGCGCCGCCCGAGCCCGCAACCGTTCCGCCCGATACCGAGCGCACGGACTGACAACGCAGCGACAATTCGGAATTTTTCTGAAATCGAAAGAAATAACACTGTTCGGAAGGATCGATGAAAATGAAAATCATCTCGCACCGCGGCGCGGTCAAAAAGGCGCCGCAGAACACGCTTGCGGCGTTCCGCGCCTCGCTTGAAATGAAAATCGACGGCGTGGAGACCGACGTGCATCTGACGAAGGACGGCAGAGTCGTGCTCTGCCACAATACCGATATCGACGCGACGAGCGACGGCAAGGGTTTTATCAACGATATGACCTACGAGGAGCTGCTGCAGTACGATTTCGGCGGCTGGTTCGGCGAGGAATTCAAGGGAGAGCCCATCCCGGAGCTCGGGGATTTTCTCGATCTGATCGGCGGCGTGGAGATTATCAATATCGAAATCAAGACTCCATATAACAGCAATTACGGCGTGGTGGACGAAACGGTCCGCGCGTTTCACGAGCGGGGACTTTTTGAGAAACTGTTGATTTCGTCTTTCGACCCCGTGGCGCTGCGCCGGGCGAAAGACGTCGACCGTGAGACGAAGACGGCGCTTCTCTATGATATGACGAAGCCGATCTACGCCGATTTCAAGGATGATCCCGTCGCCTACGCGGTAAAGCTCGGGTGCGCCGCGCTGCATCCGTTCAGCCTGAACATCAATCTGAAAACAGTCGCCCGCGCGCATGAATACGGGCTGTTCGTGAATCCCTGGACGGTCGACCGCATCTCCGCCGCGAACCGGATGCAGAAAATCGGCTGCGA
>JAFRTA010000035.1 GCA_017427315.1 Clostridia bacterium | reverse complement strand
GGAGATCGCCGACCTGCTCCGCTGCCGGTACGTCAACCGTCAGCGCGGCGCGGGCACGCGGGTCCTGTTTGATTATCTCCTGAAACAAAACGGGATATCTCCGGACCGGATCGACGGCTACGGCAATGAGAAATTCACCCACACCGCCGTGGCCGCGAGCATCGCCGCGGGCAACGCGGACGCGGGAATGGGCATTCTTTCCGCAGCGCGGATTTACGGGCTGGAGTTTATTCCCCTGTATCATGAGGAATACGATTTCCTCGTGGACGAACGGTATGCGGACGATTCGAAAGTCCGGGCGTTCTTCGAAATCCTCGAAAGCGGAGCCTTCCGGCGGCGGTTGGAGGAAATGGGCGGCTACAGCTTTGAAAAGTGAGGTTCTTTTATGGAGCTGACGCATCTTGACGAAAACGGAAAAGCGATTATGGTGGACGTGGGCGATAAGGCCGTCTCACGGCGCACGGCGCGGGCTTCCGCCTGCGTGCGCATGCAGCCCGAAACGCTGCGGACGCTGCTGGACGGCGGGCTCAAAAAAGGCGACGCCCTTGCCGCGGCGCGGATTGCGGGCATCATGGCGGCGAAGCGTACCTTTGCGTTGATCCCTCTTTGTCACAACATTCCGGTCGAAAGCGTGAAAATCGATTTCGAAGACGACGGGAAAAACCGGCTGTATGTTTTTTCGACGCTGCGGTGCAGCTATAAAACGGGTATCGAAATGGAAGCGCTGACGGCTGTCTCCGTTGCCGCGCTCACGGTTTACGATATGTGCAAGGCGATTGACCGCGGCATGGTAATCGAAGAGATTAAACTGCTGGAAAAGACCGGCGGAAAGAGCGATTTTCATTATGAAGGATGATTTCGGCAGAGAGATTTCTTATCTGCGCGTTTCGGTCACGCAGCGGTGCAACCTGAACTGCGTGTATTGCGGAAAGACCGACTGCGAAAAGAAAGAGACCGAGCTTTCGCCGGACGTGTTCCGCATTCTCGCGGGGGCGTTCGCGGCGTGCGGGATCAAAAAAATCCGCGTGACCGGCGGGGAGCCGCTGGTGCGCGGCGATATCTGCGAGATCATCCGCCTGATGCGCGGCCTGCCGGGGATCGAGACCGTTTCTCTCACCACGAACGGGGTATATCTGAAGCAGTACGCGGCGGCTCTGAAAGATGCGGGGCTCGACAGCGTGAATATCAGCCTCGACAGCACCGACGAGGGCGTTTACCGTCACCTGACCGGCGCCGACGCGCTGCGGCGGGTGCTGGAGGGCATCGACGCGGCGCGGAACGCGGGGCTTTCCCCCGTCAAGCTCAACGCCGTTCTGATGCGGGGCGTCAACGACGACGGCGCAGAGGCGCTGATCGACCTTGCGCGGAAACAGCCGATCGACGTACGCTTCATTGAATTGATGCCGTTTTCCGAGCAGGGGGAAAACGCCGCCCTGCGGATCACCGGCGAAGAAATCCTGCGGCGGTTCCCGTTTCTGAAGCCGTCGGATGCAGACGGAGGAACCGCGGAGTATTATACGGGCGAGGGTTTCGCGGGCAGAGTCGGGCTGATCAGCCCCGTTACCCGCAAATTCTGCGACGGCTGCAACCGGATACGGCTCCTGTCGGACGGCAGGGTAAAGCCCTGTCTCGGCTACGATACGACCTACGACCTGATGCCGTACCTCGGCGACGAAGCGCGGCTTCCGGAAGAAATAAAAAAGATAATACGCAAAAAACCCGCGGGGCACAGCTTCGATACACGGAGCGGCGGCCGCGGGCTGAACAGAACGGGAGGATAATGATGGCGCGCGTCGTTGCGGTAAACATCAGCGAGAAGAAAAAAACGCCGAAAAAGACGGTTCCCGAGGGACGGCTGATCGAGAATTTCGGCTTTGAGGGAGACGCCCACGCGGGCAAATGGCATCGGCAGGTCAGCCTTCTGGGCGTGGAAAGCATCGAAAAGGCGAAGCTCGGCCCGACGAACGGGCTTTGTCACGGCGTATTCGCCGAGAACATCACCACCGAGGGAATCGAGCTCTATACGCTTCCGGTCGGCACAAAGCTGAAAATCGGCGACTGTCTTCTGGAAATCAGTCAAATCGGGAAAGAATGCCACGAGGGATGCGCCGTCAGCAAGCTGGTAGGACAATGCGTGATGCCGCGCGAGGGCGT
>JAFRTA010000289.1 GCA_017427315.1 Clostridia bacterium | reverse complement strand
TATCGGTTTTTTCGGGATGCGAAACGCCGGAAAATCAAGTATAGTCAACGGCGTTACGGGGCAGGACCTGTCCGTCGTTTCAGACATCAAAGGAACGACGACGGACCCGGTTTATAAAGCCATGGAGCTTTTGCCGCTCGGACCGGTGATGATTATCGATACGCCGGGCTATGACGATGAAGGCGCGCTCGGCGAGATGCGCATAAAAAAAACGCTTCAGGCGTTGAACCGGTGCGACTGCGCGGTGCTTGTCGTTGACGCAGTCGTCGGATTGCAGCGCGGCGACGCCGAGCTTGAGGAATTATTCCGAAAAAAAGAGATCCCGTATCTGATTGTTTACAATAAAAGCGATTTGCGGCAGTCTTCGGCTCCGAACGCCTTAAGCGTTTCCGCATTCCGCAAAAACGACATGAACTTGCTGAAACAGCAGATAGCATCGCTGATAAAAACGGAAAACGACGCAAAAAGAATCATCGGAGATAAATTAAACCCGGGAGATATCGCTCTTCTCGTCGTCCCGATTGATTCCGCTGCGCCGAAAGGACGTCTCATTCTTCCGCAGCAGCAAACGATCAGAGATATCCTCGAGGCGGACGCACAGGCTATCGTCGTGAAGGAGAATATGCTGAAACACGCTTTTTCGACACTTTCGGTCCGGCCGAAAGTCGTTATTACAGACAGTCAGGTATTCGGAAAAGCGGCTGCAGAAACGCCTGAAGACACGTATCTGACGTCGTTTTCCATCCTCATGGCAAGATATAAAGGGTTCCTGAAGCAGGCAGTCGAAGGTGCGTCTGTTTTGAAAGAATTGAAAGACGGGGATACCGTTCTTATCTGTGAAGGGTGCACGCACCACAGACAGTGCGACGATATCGGCACTGTGAAGCTCCCCGGCTGGATCCGTTCGTACTCCGGCGTCCGGCCTGATTTCCGTTTTACGTCGGGCAGGGATTTTCCGGTCGACGTTTCCGGTTTCCGTCTTGTGATACACTGCGGAGGCTGTATGCTGAACGAGCGGGAGATGCGGTACCGTATGAAAACCGCGCAGGATTGCGGCGTTCCCTTTACGAATTACGGAACGGCGATTGCCCAAATGCACGGAATCCTGAACAGAAGTATGGAACTGTTCAGAACGTAGAAACGTTTCAATAATCGGGTATGATTTCGGAAAGCGATACGACGTATCGCTTTTTTTGTTTTTATCCGTATACGATGAGGCGCCGAGGTCAATACTCCAGACAGAAGCAAAAGCTTTATGATGCTGCGTTACATATCAATTCTTCGGAGGAGAAGTATGCAGTACAATAAAGTGGAAATCAGCGGAATCAATACGGGAAGTCTGAAAGTTTTGACCGAAGCGGAAAAACAGGAACTTCTGATAAAGGCGAAAGCGGGAGATAAAAAAGCGTCCGACGCACTTGTCGAGGGAAATCTGCGCCTTGTGTTAAGCGTGATACAAAGATTTTCAAACCGGGGAGAGTCAATGGACGACCTGTTTCAGGTCGGGTGCGTGGGGCTTATCAAGGCGATTAAGAATTTCAATACCGAGCTTGATATCCGGTTCAGCACCTACGCCGTACCGATGATCGAAGGGGAATTGAAACGCTATCTGCGCGACTATAACGCGATACGCGTTTCAAGGTCGATGCGTGACACGGCATATAAAGCAATGCAGACGAGAGATCTTCTGCTTGCGAAAAACGATCGGGACCCGTCTGCAGAACAAATCGCAGACGAATTGGGAATTTCAAAATCGGAGGTGGTTATCGCAATGGAGGCGGTTACGGAACCGATATCGCTTTACGACCCCGTATATTCCGATAACGGAGATACGCTTTACGTGATGGACCAGCTCGGCGACGTATACGGCGAAAGGGATTGGATCGACGAAATTACGTTGAAAGATCAAATCCGCAATCTTTCCGAGCGCGAGAGAAAAATTATGAACCTGCGCTTTATCCGCGGTTTAACGCAGACGGAGGTCGCGAAAGAAATCAATATTTCCCAAGCGCAGGTTTCACGGCTTGAAAAAGCTGTGATTGCGAAAATCAAAGGCGATTTATGAATATAATTTCGGCTTCGGGCATAACAATACGGCGGGAGTTGATCGAATGAAAAGATTATTTGCATTTCTTCTGATTGCGCTGCTGATGGCGGTTAACCGTCCGGAATCATTCGCGGCAGAATTGTTCTCCGCGGATAGAAAAGAGAGTATCAGCAGCTCCTTGTCTGCAGAGGCCGTTTCCGAAAACGATGCTTCGATGCAGGTCGATATCGACTGCAAGGCTGCGTTGCTGATGGAGGCGTCAACGGGAAAAGTTCTGACGTCGATACATGAACATGAAAAGAGGTATCCTGCTTCCGTCACGAAAATCATGTCGCTGCTCCTGATCTGCGAGGCAATCGAAGCGGGTAAGCTTTCTCTTGCCGATGAAATACCGGCTACGCCTGAGGCATGCTCCAAGGGCGGCTCGCAGATTTGGCTCGAACCGGGAGAAACCATGACGGTTGACGAGCTGCTGAAGGCGACCTGTA
>JAFRTA010000288.1 GCA_017427315.1 Clostridia bacterium | reverse complement strand
GGATCACGATTTTTTCCGGCGTTTTTCTCCCGCGGACTTTCCCGTACGGGCTGTCGAATTCACGAACGAAGCCCTGCCCGCTCTTATTTCTGCATTTTTCGACCGATTTCGGGGGCATGCCGTATTCTTCCATTGCCTTGCTTTTCAGCGCGCAGTTGCGCTGCGTATAATTCGTCTCGCACACGGCGCAATCATAAATCGGATACTCTTTTTTTCCCTGCGGGAAGCAATAAGGGAATAGACAAACGTATTCGCCGCTGTTGCCGCCGACGTTCCCGCGCACATCGATGATCAGCGCTCCTGCGCGGCGCAATTCTTTTTTGTGCGGCGAGATCAACTCTTTCACGCAGTCTTTTTTGCTGAAATGCGGAAGATACAGATACGCAATATCCTCTTCGAGCATCCGAAATTCAAACTCTCTTTGCCTGAAAGGCGCGGTCGACCGCGTAAGCGCAAGCTCTTCGCGCTTGCCGTCCGCTTTGCGGATCACCGTGCAGGAGGAAACGGAACCGAGAAGAAAGCCCCAATAAAACCCCTGCCTCTCCGGCGCCTCGCCGCAGAGGTATTTTTTGTATTTTTCCGCCGCGTCTTCGATCCCGAGCCCGTCCAGCGCGACGATGCGGTCGCCGGGGACGAATGCGGAGTCTTCCGCGGCTTTCGTTACGTAAAGCGCGTTCCCGTACCGTTCGACGGCGACAGGAATGCGTCCCGCTTCTTTGATCCGTTTTTCGGAAAAGAATTCCAGATGTCCCCGGAAACCGAAGGAAATGAGATAGTCCTGCACGAGACGAATAAACTCCTCTTCGGGCATATCGGGCGCAATCTTTGCGCGGTACGGCGCGGGATCGTCCCCCGGGATGTCGCGGCAGGTCGCGGAATCGGTCTTCATAATGCTGACGACTTCGTCAAATATTTCGGTGTATGTCATAGGTATAGTATCCTTTCTTATAAAAACAGATCGACCATTAGATTATAAAACATGTGCAGCGCGATCGGAACCAGCAGATTCCTGCTTTTGATAAATACCCAGCCGAATAATGCGCCCAGCGCAAAAATCAGAACGAAGCTGAAGCTTGTAAAGCATTCGATAAAGATCCCGTTCCGAATCCAGACAGGAAAATGGATTGCGAGGAACAGACCCGCGTTGATGAGAACAGGCAGCAATTTTTTCCCGCCGCGCAAGGTCGCGTTCAGCAGCCAGCCGCGAAAAACAGCTTCCTCCGTGATCCCGACGAACAATACGCTGCCGACGAGGTCGGAAACACGGAAGGTCTCGCTGAACGCGATCCTGCCGTGCGTCACAAAATTGCCCGCAAGCACAAACAGAGCGACGCCCGCGAAGATCGGAAGATACTTTAGCCTTAGGACCTTTGAGGTAAACATTTCCTTCAGTGAAAGATATACGTCCGCCTCATACCGCCGGATCAGCAGAAATGCGGGGACCGTCCAGAGCAGGAGCTTGATCGCGCTTTCCTTTAAAATTTCCGGAACGCTTTCATTGCCGATTGTTTTGATCAGATACGGCGTCAGCAGCAGCTCGACGGCGCTCCAGACCGCAAAAAACAAAATGATGTACAGAATGATAACAGAAGGTTTTAATGATTTTCTTTGCATATCCTCATCTGCGTAGATGTGTGTTGCGTTTTGTGTTGCGAGTTGCGAGTTTTGTAAAACTCGGCAGCCGGAAACCGGAAGCCAATAGCCGGAAGCCAGAGGTCGGAAGCCAACAACCGGGAACTGAAAACTAACAACTAACAACTAACAACCAACAACCGGCAACTGACAACCAGCAACTATCAACTATCAACTAAATAATACTGCGCCTGTGCGTTCCACAGCTCGTAATACTTCCCGTTCTCGTCCGCAAGCAGCTCATCGTGGCTGCCGGTCTGGATCAGCTCGCCCTCGTGGAACACGGCAATCTTGTCGCAGAAGCGGCAGGAGGAGAGCCGGTGCGAGATATAAACGACCGTTTTATCCTCCACGATCTCGTTGAACCGCGCGTAGATATCCGCCTCGGCGATCGGGTCGAGCGACGCGGTCGGCTCGTCGAGCACGACGAACGGCGCGTTCTTGTAAAGCGCCCGGGCAAGGGCGGCCTTCTGCGCCTCGCCGCCGGAGATCTCCACGCCGTTCTCGTCAAAGTCTTTATAGATCGTCGTCTTCACGCCGTCGGGCAGACGGGCGAGAAATTCGCCGAGCCCCGCTTTTTCAAGGCATTCTTTCACCTGCGCCTCATCGTATTCCACGTCCGCGGAGACGTTTTCGCCCAGCGCGAACGAAAACAGCCGGAAATCCTGGAAGACGACCGAGAACAGTGCGAGATAGTCCTCGTAATCATATTTTTTGATGTCGATTCCGTTCAGCGTGATATACCCTTCGGTCGGGTCGTAGAGGCGGCAGAGCAGCTTGATCATCGTCGTTTTGCCGCTGCCGTTCATGCCGACGACCGCTACGCGCTCGCCGACCTTCATTTTAAACGAGAGATGCCGCAGCGCGTAGACGTCGCTGTCCGGGTATTTGAAGCTCACGTCGTGGAATTCGATATCGTACTGCCCGTCGTCCCGCTTCTCGGTGGGGATCGTGCCGTAGTGCATTTCGGTGGGCAGGTCGAGATATTCAAAGAATTTATCAAGATATTTCACGTTGTTGTGCAGCCCCGTCAGAATGCTTCCCGTCGTGCCGAGCGCGTTCAGCAGACCGTGTCCGGCGGAGGCGCATTTCAGAAAATCTCCGATCCCGAGGGATCCGATCATGACCTTGAGCGCGACGAACGCGTAGACGAGTGCTTCCGTAAGGATGGAGAGTACGCTCAGGCGGAAGTCCATCGTCCACATCCCGGCGACCCGTTTGCGATCGAGCGCAAGCCATTTGACGAGCGTTTTTTCAAAGCTGTCGCGGATCAGGTTTTTCTGCGCGAAAATATGCAGATCCTTGTACGCCTTGCTGTCGTCGAGATAATCCTGCGTGAAGAAATCCATCACCCTGCCCACGACCGGAAGCTGCTGATTGAAACGGAACAGCATGTTCTGAAACCGGTTGCCGAGCTTACCGCTGCGGACCGAACAGATCACGGCGACGGTCAGAAAGAGCAGGAACATCCATTTTGAGTCGACGATCCGCAGGAAGGTTGACGCGGGCTGTTCGACGCGGGAGAAAAACATCATGCCGAGCAGGATCAGCGAATACAGGATCGTCAGGAAGCAGCGAAACACCATGGAGATGCCGGTCAGATAGCTTAATCCCCCGACGGAACGGTTGTCGACGATGCTCTGCCGCAGCGTGCGGACGGCGGGGTCCTCGGTGTTCTTGAAGTCCATCCGGAAGCTTTTGTCGTTGAGCACCATTTCCTCCCATTGCTGACAGACGACCGTGCCGACGCGCATCTTCCGCCAGGAGTATTTGCTTGAGATATACAAAAGCTGTTCTCCGCAAACGGCGAAAACGGCGAAAAGGATCAGGCGCCTCACGTCCCTGCCGCCGACGATCTCGTTGAGCATCTCGCCGCTGAAAAAGATCATATAGTATTTGCTCGTCGTCTCGAAGAAACTGAACAGAAGGCAGTGCAGGATGAAGCGCGGCGCGAACTGCTCCACCATTTTGCAGGCGCGCACGGTGACGGAAAGGTCGTGCTTCACGGTTTTGCGCAGCTTCGAAAACGTCGTTTTATTCAGCTTCATCTTTATTCTCCTCCTCCTTGTAGTATTTGCTCTGCACCTCGAACAGACGCGCGTATTCTCCGCCCGCCGCCGTCAGCTCGTCGTGCGTGCCGACCTCGGCGAATTTGCCGTCCGAGAGAAAGACGATCCGGTCGCAGAAGCGCGTGGACGAAAGCCGGTGGGAGATGTAAAGCGAGGTCTTGCCCGCGGTCAGCGCGCTGTATTTGAGATACATCTCGTTTTCCGCGATCGGGTCCAGCGCCGCCGTCGGCTCGTCTAAAATGATGATCGGCGCGTCCTTGTAGAGCGCCCGCGCCAGCAGCAGCTTCTGCGTCTCGCCGCCGGAGAGCTCGACCGCGTTCTCGTTCACGCTTTTGACGAGCAGCGTTTCAAAGCCGTCGGGCAGCGATTCGATTTTCGCGGCAAGCCCCGCGCGCCCGGCGCAGCTTTGCAGCAGCTCGCCGTCGGTTTCCTCGTCCGTCTTCATGGAGATGTTGGACGCGATCGAGAGCGGCAGCATCCGCGCGTCCTGAAAGACCGCGGAGATCAGGGTATAGTATTCGTCGCGGTTGAATTCGGCGATATCCGTGCCGTTGAGAAGAATTTTCCCTTCGGTCGGGCGGTAGAGCCCGCACAGGAGCTTGACGAGCGTCGTCTTGCCCGCGCCGTTGAGCCCGACCAGCGCGAGCTTTTCGCCCGCGCGCCACGTGAAGGACACGCCGTCGAGGATCATCCGCTCGCTGCCCGGATAATGAAAGCTGACGTTCCGAAGCTCAAAGGAAAACGCCTCTCCCGGCGGCAGCGGCTTGCCGCCGGTGCGCACGGATACGCTCTGGATCTGCGTAAAGCGGCGGAAATCCTTCACGCAGAGGTTGGATTCAAACACGGTCGAGATCGAGTCTCCCATCCCCGACAGAAAGCCGCCGAAGCTGATCATCGCGGAGAAATACAGCACGATCTCGCCGCCGGTCAGGCTTCCGGTCACGGTCTTATAGATCAGGTAGCCGTAGGCGCCGCCCTTGACGAGGATCGACGTCGCCATCAGGCTCAGGTCCGAAATGAAATAATAGAGATAGACCTTGTTTGTCCAGAACTGCTTTTCCTTGATATAAGTCCGGCTGAACTCTTTTAATTGCCATCCGAGGCGGTACAGACGGATATCCTTCGCGGCGGCGAAATCCCGCGCGTTTTTTGAAAGATACGCGAGTCTGCGGTCGACCTTCGCCTGCGCGTCCTTCGTGCGGTCCACTTTTTTATCCGAGAGCAGGGACAGCCCGAGCGCGATCAGGTGCGCCGCGATCAGATAGACGATGATCAGCGGGTGCAGCGTCGCGATTACCGCGCCGAGCGAAAGGAGATACAGCAGGTTCGACGCGAGCGTGATCGTTCCGAACAGCAGATCCTCCGGCGCGTGTTTCTGCAGCGAGTTCTTCGCCCGCATATATTTTTCGCGGACGGTCGGTCCCTCCAGCAGTTCGTAATCCGTATCCATGATCTTTTCGCTGAACAGCAGATAAAACCGTTTATGTATCGCGTTTTGCTTTTGCCAGACGACGGTATTCGTGCGCGCCTGCAGAAAGACAGAAAAAAGGTTCAGCCCCGTCATACCAGCGACGACCGCGAGGACCGTCCCGACGCCCGCGCCCTTCTCGATGACCGCGATGACCGCCGGTGCGAAAAAGGTCCTGGACATGTTCAGCAGCGACAGCACCGGGACCGATGCGAGCAGCAGCGGCAGCGTTCGGCTGTCCCATTTGGTAACGATCTTGCGTACATATCTGAGATCGGAAAACAGAGAAAGCTTTTCCTGTTTCATTTTTTATCTCACCTCATTGCGGATCATAACACAAAAGCAGCCGGGAAAGCTGCTTTCTGCGTGAAATGTATGTTTTTGCGCACGAACGGTAAATATTACCGTATATCGAAGCCGTCAGCCGTCCAGCGGGATCATGATCTCCGTGCCGAACACGCCCTCCTCGTGCTGGCGGTTGATATAGCCGCCGTACTGCTTTACGACGCGGTCGATGCGTTGGAGACCGAAGCCGTGCCCCTCGCCCTTCGTCGTGCGGTAGGTCTTCCCGCGGCGGTCCGGCGCGCCGCGCATCGCGTTGGTGACGGAAATATAGAGCTGCCGCTTGAACGTGCCGATGTAGACGCGCAGAAAACGGTCGGAAGAAGGTTCGACCTCGGCGCACGCCTCCATCGCGTTGTCAAGCAGGTTGCCGATAATGACGCACAGCTCCACGTCGGAGAGCGGAACGCCCTCCGGGAGCGCGGCGGTCGCGTCGATTCTGATATCCCGTTTTTTCGCGAGCGCGAGCTTCGAGTTGAGGATCGCGTCCGCCATCACGTTGCCGGTCTTGACGACCGTATCCACGGTGTTCAGATCGACGGTCAGCTCGCCCAGATACCGTTCCAGCTCGTCCAGACGGTTCATTTTCAGCGCCGCCTGCATGACGGCGATATGATTCTTGTAATCATGCCGCCAGCCGCGCATCGTGTTGTAGATATTCTGTACCTCTTCACAGTGTTTTTCGATCAGCTCGCTTTGATAGGCTTCAATGCGTTCGTCGATCTTTTTATGAAATATTCTGTCGAACAGCGTCATCATGCTCTCCTGTAAAAGGCGATAAACGCCCGATTGACTTCATCATAAGCTCCCCTTGCCACGGGAACGGTTTCGCCGTTGTCCAGCCCGAGCTCTTTCTTCGAGATACGGCTGATATGCGAAAGGTTGACGAGAAACGACCGGTGCGGCGAAACGAAGCCCTCGCCCGCATCCTCTTTAAAAGACGCGAGCGTGCGCGAGAGCGCGACCGTGCCCCCGGTAAGATGCACGATCAGCGTGTGTCCCACCGCCTCCGCGTAAACGACGTCGCCGACCGCGAGCCGTCGAAGCCCGTCCGCGGTCTGCAGAAGAAGCTGCCGCTCTTTTTTCCCGACGCGCTCCGCGGCGCGGTTCAGCACCTCGGCAAGCTTCTCATAGCCGACCGGCTTCATCAGATAATGCAGCGCGTCCACGTCGTAGCCGAGGGAGACATATTCGTCAAACCCCGTGATAAACACGATCTGAACGGTTTTGTTGCGGCTGCGCACGGCGCGCGCGAGCTGAACGCCGTCGATCTGCTTCATCTGGATATCGAGCAGCAGAATGTCTGACGCGACGTCCTCGCCGTTCTCAAACAAAAACTGCTCTGCGCTGGAATAATCCTTAACCGTCACAGTATGTCCCGCCGTTTCCGCCCAGCGGGAGATCAGGGACGCGAGATACTCGCGCTCCGCCTTTTCGTCGTCGCAGACGGAAATTTCAAGCCTCATATCATCGTCTCCCTTCGGTCTGTTTTTTGTTTCGCTATTTTATATGTTATTCCTGTCCGTCCGAATAGACTTCGAACGCAAAGACGCCGCAGTCTTCCGCGCCCCAGGTTTCGGTCGGGATCAGGCGCACCGCGCGGTATTCCTTCCCGACGGGGAAGACGCGCAGGCGCCGGTAATTGTTTTTCTCGTCCGCGATCACGTCGATTTTACCGTCTTCCCGCACGCCCTCGATGCGGAAGGCGCGGGTCATCGTTGCCGGCACGCAGGCGTCCGGCAGGTTCAGCGGGCGGTTGTGGAGCATATTCCGGTTCAGGGCTTTGAGCCCTTCGGGCAGCGTCCCGCGGTCGAGGTCGCTGTCGAACACGACCCGCACGCGCGAAACGAAGCGGGTTTTGTCAAAAATGTATTCCGCGCTCCCGCCCTTTTTCAGGACGGCGCGGTTTTTTTGTTCTCCGACGGCGCGGTCGACGCCGTTGCGCAGATTTTCCGCGTCCGGCGAAGGGCAGACGAGCGTTGCCTTCGTCGTGAGTGCGGGAAGAGCGCGCCGGTAACCGGGCAGATAACAGTCGTCCTCCGAGAGCGCGTCCTGAAGCTTCTGCAGGTGCTTCTGATATACGCCGCGCGGCGTCTCGCCATATTTTACCGCAATCGCCGCCGCCGTGCCGACCGCCTGCCCGAGAGTAGCGCAGGTCGCCATGACCCGCGTCGAGCTCATCGCCGTATGCGTCACGGAGATATTGCGCCCCGCGAACATCAGATTTTCGATATTGACCGAATACAGGCACCGGTAGGGGATGCCGTAGGGCGACGGCGCGGGGTGAAAGACCGTCGGAGCGCCTTTCGAGCGGAAGCCCGCGGGGTCGTGGTCGTCCATCGGCCAGCCGCCGTAGGCGATCACGTCGTCGAATTTTCCGCCCGCGCGCACGTCGTTCTGTGTCAAAATATGATCGCCGACGTACCGGCGGCTCTCCCGCTTGCCGGGCAGGAT
>JAFRTA010000287.1 GCA_017427315.1 Clostridia bacterium | reverse complement strand
CTTTCTCACGGTATAGCCGGTGTGCAGGATCTCGTGCGCCTTATGGCTGCCGGGCTCGCCGAAGAACTCGGCGTAAACCTGCTTGATGTCCGGATTCTCGTGGGACTTGCGGACGGGAAGACCGAGGTCGTCCTTGTAAAGGCCCGCCGCGCGCTCTGCGCGGATATCCGTGTTGTTGCGCACGGACGCGGGCTGGATGGGCTGGCCGCCGCCGTTGACGCAGCCGCCCGGGCACGCCATGATCTCGATGAAATCATAGGTCTTTTCGCCGGACCTGACCATGTCGAGCACCTGCTTCGCGTTGGCAAGGCCGGACGCGACCGCGACGCGGACCTCGTTGCCCGCGATCGTGTAGGTCGCCTCTTTGATGCCCTTGGTGCCGCGGACGTCGGTGAAGTTGATGTTCTCGTCGTTCAGGCTCTCGCCGGTCAGCGTCTCGTAAGCGGTACGCAGCGCCGCCTCCATCACGCCGCCGGTGGCGCCGAAGATGGTGCCCGCGCCGGAGCCGAGGCCGAACGGCGCGTCATACTCCTCGTCGGGCAGCGCGCTGAACAGCAGGCCCTGCTTCTTGATCATGCGGGCAAGCTCGCGCGTGGTGAGCACCGCGTCGATATCGGCAATGCCCTTGATCGCGGTGTGGTCAAGCCGCTCCGCCTCGAATTTCTTCGCGGTGCAGGGCATGATCGCGACGGAGAAGATCTTCTCGGGGGCGATCCCCATCTTGTCGGCATAGAAGGTCTTCGCGGTGGCGCCGAACATTCCCATCGGGGACTTGCAGGAGGACAGGTGCGGGATCATCTCGGGATAGTAATACTCGCAGAACTTGATCCAGCCGGGGGAGCAGGAGGTGATGAGCGGAAGATTCTCTTTCTTGGTGAATCTCTGCAGGAACTCCGTCGCCTCTTCCATGATGGTCAGGTCCGCGGAGAAGTTGGTGTCGAACACCTTGTCGAAGCCCAGACGGCGCAGCGCCGCGACCATCTTGCCGGTCACGATCGAGCCCATCGGATAACCGAACTCCTCGCCGAGACCCACGCGGGTCGCCGGGGCGGTCTGCACGATGACGAACTTCTCGGGATCGTTGATCGCGTCGAATACCTTCTGGGTGTCGTCTCTCTCGCTGAGCGCGCCCGTCGGGCAGGCAGTGATGCACTGGCCGCAGGAAACGCAGGAGGTGGAGTTGAGGGGCATCTCATAGGGCGAGGCGATGTGCGTATCGATGCCGCGGTCGTTCGCGCCGATGACGCCGACCGCCTGGTTCTTGTTGCAGACCGCGACGCAGCGGCGGCAGAGGATGCACTTCTCGTCGTCTCTGTACATATGGGACGCGGAACGGTCGATCTCGTACTTCGGCATGAAGCCCTCGAAGCGGTGCGCGTCCTCGATGCCGTAATCCCGGCAGAGCTTCTGCAGCTCGCAGTTGCCGCTGCGCACACAGGAAAGGCACTCTTTCTTATGGGTGGAAAGCAGCAGCTCCAGCGTGGTCCTGCGCGAGGCGATGACCTTCGGGGAATTGGTCAGGACCTCCATGCCCTCGGAAACCGGGAACACGCAGGCGGCGACGAGGCTTCTCGCGCCCTTGACCTCAACGACGCAGATGCGGCAGGCGCCGATCTCGTTGATTTCCTTCAGATAGCAAAGGGTGGGGATCTCCACTCCCGCGAGTCTCGCGGCCTCAAGGATGCTGACGCCGGCGGGAACGGAATACTCCATATTATTGATTTTAATATTTACGTTAGCCATTGTTCCGTCCCTCCTTATTTACGCGAAATGGCGCCAAACTTGCAGGTATCGATGCAGACGCCGCACTTGATGCACTTCGACTGGTCGATGACGAAGGGCTTTTTGATCTCGCCGGAGATCGCGCCGACCGGGCACTTTCTCGAGCAGAGGGAGCAGCCCTTGCACTTGTCGGGATCGATGGTGATCTGAACGAGGTTCTTGCACACGCCCGCCGGGCACTTCTTGTCGCGCACGTGAGCGATATACTCCTCTTTGAAGTGGCGGTAGGAAGACAGCACCGGGTTCGGCGCGGTCTGGCCGAGGCCGCACAGGGAGTTGTCTTTGATGTAATAGCAGAGCGCTTCCATGGTGTCGAGGTCTTCCATGGTGCCCTTGCCGTCGGTGATCTTCTCGAGGATCTCGAGCAGTCTTCTCGTACCGACGCGGCAGGGGGTGCACTTGCCGCAGGACTCGTCGACCGTGAACTTGAGGAAGAACTTGGCGATATCGACCATGCAGGAGGTGTCGTCCATGATGATCAGACCGCCGGAGCCGACCATCGCGCCGATCTTGAGCAGCGAGTCGTAATCCATCGGGGTGTCGAGGTGCGCCTCGGGGATGCAGCCGCCGGAGGGACCGCCGGTCTGCGCGGCCTTGAACTTTCTGCCGTTCGGGATGCCGCCGCCGATGTCCTCGACGATCTCGCGCAGGGTGGTGCCCATCGGGATCTCGACCAGGCCGGTGTTGGTGATCTTGCCGCCGAGGGCGAAGACCTTGGTGCCCTTCGAGGTCTCGGTGCCGATGGTGTTGAAGAACTCGGGACCGTTCAGCACGATCTGGGGGATGTTGGCGAAGGTCTCGACGTTGTTCTCCGTCGTGGGCTTCGCGAACAGGCCGCTGACCGCCGGATAGGGCGGACGGGGACGGGGCTCGCCGCGGTTGCCCTCGATCGAGGTCATCAGCGCGGTCTCCTCTCCGCAGACGAACGCGCCCGCGCCGAGACGGACGTGCAGATTGAAGCAGAAATCGGTGCCGAAGATATTGTCGCCGAGCAGGCCGTACGCCTTCGCGTCCTCGATGGCTTTTTCAAGTCTCTTGACCGCGATCGGGTACTCCGCACGGACGTAGACGTAGCCCTCGCTTGCGCCGGTGGCGTAGCCGCAGATCGCCATCGCCTCAACGATGCAGTGCGGGTCGCCTTCGAGAACGGAACGGTCCATGAACGCGCCGGGGTCGCCCTCGTCGGCGTTGCAGACCACGTATTTCTGATCTGCCTGATTGGCTGCGGTGAAGCTCCACTTTCTGCCGGTCGGGAATCCGCCGCCGCCTCTGCCGCGCAGCCCGGAATCGGAGACGATTTTGATGACGTCCTGCGGGGTCAGCTCGGTCAGGCTCTTCGCAAGCGCGCGATATCCGTCGACGGCGATATATTCGTCGATGTTCTCGGGGTCGATCACGCCGCAGTTGCGCAGCGCGACGCGGCGCTGTTTTTTATAGAAATTGGTTTTGTTAAGAGGGATGATCTCCTCCGCGGCGCTGCAGCCGCAAACATTGTCAAGACTCATTCGCTTTCCCTCCTTCTTATTTCGCGACCGCGCCGATGGTGTATTCGGCCACGGGCTTTCCGTTGACGAGATGTTCGTTCACGACGCGGACTGCCTTTTCGGGCGTCATTTTGCAGTAGGTGATCTTCTCTTTTCCGTCTTCGACGATCTCGATGACCGGCTCATACTGGCAGACGCCGATGCAGCCCGTCTGGGTGATATGGACGTTGGCAAGGCCCTGTTTTTCGATCTCGTTCACGAGCGCGTCATAAACGGGACGTGCGCCTGCGGCGATACCGCAGGTCGCCAGACCGACGAGCACTCTGATATAGCTCTCGCCGTTTTCGCTTTTGGCAAAAACCTGCGGGGCAACTCTGTTTTTGATCGCCAAAAGCTCTTCTACACTCTTCATAAGCTGTTTCCTCCGTAAAAAGCGCCGCCGGAGCGGCTGATTTTTTTGTCTCTGTCTTTCGACGGGACTGTCGTCAGTCCTCCGCGTTTTTGTACTTTGCGAGAATACCGGGCACGTCGTCGGGCGTGACCTTGCCGTAGACCTCGCCGTTCACCGTGAACACGGGCGCGAGACCGCAGGCGCCGATGCAGCGGCACGCCTCGATCGAGAACTTTCCGTCGGCGGAGCACTCGCCTTCGTTGATGCCGAGTTCGGAGCAGATGCGCTCAAGCACATCCTGCGAGCCCTTGACGTAGCACGCGGTGCCGAGACACACCGACACGTTGTATTTGCCCTTGGGCGAAAGCGCGAACTGCGCGTAAAACGTGGACACGCCGTAGACTTTCTCAAGCGGCACGTCCATTCCCTCCGCGATCATTACCTGGACCTCGTAAGGAAGATAACCGTAGATGTCCTGCGCCTTCTGCATCACGTGCATCAGACGGGACTTATCGTCCTTACATTCGGCAATGACAGCCTTCAGCTGCGCCTCCTGCTCGGGAGTGCCTTTGAAGGGGATCTTGCTGATTTTTTTCTGCATTCAAATTTCCTCCGTTCACCTGCCGTCCGGTCGTCCGGCGCGGCAATTTGCTCTGATACTTCTGCGAACTG
This sequence comes from Clostridia bacterium, assembly GCA_017427315.1. Lineage (GTDB taxonomy): Bacteria > Bacillota > Clostridia > Oscillospirales > Acutalibacteraceae > RGIG2774. The sequence continues at coordinate 2,832 of JAFRTA010000287.1, read as the reverse complement.
CACGGGCCCGCGGCCGATGCCGATTCGCATACGCGATAATTATAGCACAGGTCAATCGATAAATCTATACCTTTTGAAAAGAAATTTCGGAAAATATTCAAAAAAACGCAAAAATGCCGGATTTCGGGGGATCCGCGTCGAACCGCCGGCGTTTTTTCGCATCCCGCGCCGGGCTTCTTGCGCGGAATTGTGGATTTTTTGAAAAAGATATGCTATGATAATCGCGAAAGGACGTGTTATATAATGAAAAAGCGCGTAAAGATCGTTCTCTGTGCCGTTCTGGCGCTCCTTCTGATCGCCGGCGGCGTCACCTGGAGCTTCCTGCCGCACCCGCTGAATTACAAAATCGGTTCGATCGAAGCCGTCGGCTCGGGCCTTGAGGTGACCGGGCAGACCGAGGACTGCGTCACGGTGAAAAAGACCGGCGACGGGGCGTATAAAGTCCTGATGTTCACGGATATGCACCTCGACGGCAAAAACAGCACCTCGAGCACGACCGTGAGCCGCATGGTCGAGAGCATTCAGAAAGAGAAGCCCGACCTTGTGCTGCTCTGCGGCGACAACGTGACCTCGGGCCTTAACCGCGTGCGCTGCCGCCAGCTCGGCAAAATCTTCGAAAAGCTCGGCGTATACTGGGCGGGCACCCTCGGCAACCACGAGGGCGACAATTCCTTTTCGATCAGCCGCGGCGAAATGATGGACGAATTCTGCTCGTTCGAACACTGTCTGATGAAAAAGGGCAAGGCAGACGTGACCGGCGACTGCAACTACGCGCTGCACCTGCTCGACCGGGACGGCGCGCACGTCGAGACCTTCTTCTTTCTTGACACCTTCGACGAGATGAACGAAGCACAGCTGCTGCAATACGGCTACGCTGCGGACGACAGCGTCTACGACGGCACGAAAGAGGACCAGGTCGAGTGGTATCAAGAAAAGCTCGCCGAGACCAAATCCCGCTACGGCGCGTGCAGATCGATCATGATGCTGCACATCCCGCTGCCGCAGTTCCAGACCGCCGTTGACGCGGGGGAACCGTTCCTCTACGGCGACAAGCGCGAAGGGATCTGCTGCTCCGGCTTCGATTCCGGCCTGTTCGACGCGATCAAGGCGGGCGGCTCCACGCAGGCGGTGTTCTGCGGGCACGACCACGTCAACAACTTCGGCGTGACGTACGACGGCGTGCTGCTGAGCTATATCGAAATGTCCGGCTACGGCTCCTACAGCATGATCACCCGCGGCGCACCGGAGGAGGAATGGCTGCAGGGCTATACTGCGCTGGAGCTGCACGCGGACGGCTCATTCGACCAGCAGCAGGTACGGTACGTGGAAAGCTGACCGCAGCAAACGGATAAAAACCTTGCGCCGCGGGGAGCCGAGAGGCTCCCCGCGGCGCATTAAATTCTGATTTAGCTTCGCTAAATCAGAATTTACCCAAACGCCCGCAGCCCGTTCTCCGTCGCCACGAGAATCAGCGTCCCGTCGGTCAGGCAGGCGAACACCTGTCTGCCGTCGTCCGCTCTGCCGATCGCGTCGCCGACCATCTCCGCGGTAATGCGGATACTCCCGATCAAAACGTATTCCCGTCCGCGAAAAACGACCGTATCAACGCTTTGCGGCTCGGAGGCCTGCGGCTCATCGTTGCCGGGCTCGCTTTCCTCGGAAAACTGTGCGGACGACGAGGGAACGGCTTTGGTCTGCGCCGCCAGATCGAGCGTCACAGCGGCATCCTGCGTCGTCTCCGCCATGCCCGAGGCCGGTTCCGTCGGCGCGACGAAACCGGACGGCTCATCGGACGCCGTCGGCAAATCGGTCGGCTCGCTTTCTGCGGACGGCGACTCCGTCGGCGGCGCGGTCGGCATGTTTCTCGTCACGCCCGCCCACGGCAGGGCGTTCGGCACGAACGCCGTCGTCGGGATCGTCGCGGCGCTTTGCGTCAGCGTCGGCGCGGTGCCCGCATTCGACGCGGTCGGGACGGCGGCTGCAGTCGACGCCGCGCTCCCGCTCCCGGTCGACGGGGCTGCGGCGTCCTGCGGCGTTCCGGTCTGCGATTCGCTCGTCTCCCGTCCGACGCCCGTCGTCGGGACCGTCACGGCGCTTTGCGTCGTCGACGCCGTCGGCACGGTATTCGCGGGCTTCACGGGGATTTTATTTTTCCCCGTCAAAACAGCGGTCAGCACCGCAAGGACCACGACCGCGGCGGCCGCCGCCCGGCGGAACGCAAGCAGATGCGGCTGCGTTTTTTTCTCTTCGACGACGTACGCGTCCGCGATCAGCTCGTCGTCGAGGTCATTGATCGCGTTGAAAACGTCTCTTCCCGTCATACGGCAAACCCCTCCCCTTTCAGATGTTCCCGCAGCTTCTGCCGGGTACGGTAAAGCTGCGAGGAGATCCTCGCTTCCGTCTCCCCGTAATCCGCGGCGATCTCCCGCATCGAGTCGCAGTACCAGTACCGCCGCACGAAGATCCGCCGCGCGGTATCGTTCTGCGTTTTCAGAAACGCGGCGATCGCCTGCGTCAGCGCGTTTTCGTCGGCAGCCTCCTCCGGACTGCCGACGGGGGACGCGACGCACTCTTCCAATTCGTCGATGCAGGCGACGCCGCCGGGAGAGCGTTTTTTCGCGGTCTCGAATTTCACCCGGTCCAAAGAAATATTCTTGACGATACGGCACAGGAACGCCTGAAAGAAATTCGGGCGGGCGTCGGGGATCAGGTTCCAGACGCGCAGATAAGAGTCGTTGACGCATTCCTCGGCGTCCGACGGATTGTGTAAAATATTATTTGACAAGTGTCTGCACAGCTTTCCGTATTTTGCATCGGTCTGCCGCAGCGCGT
>JAFRTA010000286.1 GCA_017427315.1 Clostridia bacterium | reverse complement strand
CGAAGCGCCCACGACGGAAGCGCCGACGACCGAAGCGCCCACGACGGAAGCGCCGACGACCGAAGCGCCCACGACGGAACCGCCTGTTGTGAGGCCCGATATTGAATTGTATTACGGCGATGCCGACCTTGACGGTAAAGTCAAAGCGAGCGACGCGCGTAAGATTCTGCGCCACGCGGCGAGAATCGAGTTTATCGAAGAAGCGCTCGCGCTTGCCGCAGCCGATCTTGACCGGAACGGCAAGGTCAATGCGAAGGACGCCAGAGCCGCGCTTCGCGTAGCGGGCCGCATTGATGAAAAACAGCCTTTTGACGAGCAGGCGACGCCGTTCGAGCCGGAAAAACCGACCGAAGAACCGACGGAGCCTGCCGCGCCGCCGACAAAAAACGACCGCAGGATCCATATCCCTGCCGGCGGAACATATATCCTGACCATGAGCGCGAATGAGATTCGCGACCCGGCAATCGATGACGACGGGCAGGGCAGCTTCGTTGTCATCGATGCTCCCGGGGAGATAACCGGAACGCATTATATCATGATTTCGCCGATCGACCCTGTGGGTGAAAAAGAGCTTGCGATTTACGAATACGGAAACGAAAATGACAAGCCTTATACGACGATTACTATCGACACCGACAGCGGGGAACCCGTATTCGCGCGTTCGGACGGCATTCCCGATATCGGCGCGATTTACGCGGTCACGCCGACATACTTTTCTGCAGCAGAGCAGACGGACGGCCCGACGGTTTTTTCCTTCCTCTATGCGATTGAATATGATTATTTCATGCATAGCTCAATTGATGATATCCTGACCCGCTGCGACGAGGAGCTTGAGGCGAACGGCTATTATTTCCTCGGCGTCGAAACAGACGAATACGGAGTTGCATATTCGTGCTATCAGAACGCGAACGGTTCTTTCATGGACTACGCGCTGGTTCGGGACGAAGAATTCGGTACGATGCTCCTCATAGAGTATTTCGAGTATGGGGAATAAGAAAACGAGCGGGTATCCGGCGGTCTTTGTCCACGGCCTGTTCGGCTGGGGCGAGAACGACGGGCTCGAAAAAAAGTATCATTATTGGGGGTTCGGCGGAAGAGAGCGGGACCTTCTCGGATATCTGCGCCGCTGCCGTTATGAAGTGTACGCGCCGTCTCTCGGTCCGGTGACCGGCGCCTGGGACCGTTCCTGCGAGCTCTGGGCGTATCTCAAGGGCGGCAGGGTGGATTACGGCAGGGTACACAGCGCAAAATACGGCCACGCGCGGTACGGAAGGACTTACCCCGGCGTGCTCAAGGATTGGGGCAAGCCCGGACGGCATGAAAAAATCGATTTGATCGCCCATTCCTTCGGCGGCATGAACGTTACCGTATTCACGCAGCTCGTTCTGCGCGGCAGCCGGGAAGAACGCGAAGGCACGCCCCCGGAGGAGCTTTCCGACCTGTTCCGCGAAAGCAAAACGGAAAAAATCCATTCCGTTACCACCGTTTCCGGCGTGATAAACGGCACGACCTTTGCCGATTCTCTCGGCGAGAGGGGGATGCGCGCCGTCGTATCGGCGGTCTTCGGTATCTCCGCGCTGCTCGGCGCGACGCCGTTGATGAAGGTCTTTGACATGTATCTCGACCCGTGGAACGTGACGGGCGAACCGGGCAAACCGTTGAAAGAGCGCCTGATTTCGCTCGCAAAGGCGGTGCGCGGCGTCCGGGCCTATAATGCGCACCATCTTGATAACGCCGGTTTTGAAATGCAGCTCGCCACGGCGTACGGAATCAACGCGGGAATCGAAACGGATCCGGATGTATACTATTTCGCTCGCCGCGCCTGCCGTACGCACGACGACGGAAAGGGCAACCAGGTCCCCGATCGCGATATGCGAAAGATCCTGAAGGTGTGGAGCACGATTATCGGCAGATACCGCCCCGAGCGTCTGCGGGCGTTCGGATTCGACGAGTCGTGGCTGCCGTCGGACGGCATCGTAAACGTAAACGGCCATTCCGCGCCGCGGAACGCGCCGTGCAAGGACGGGACGGGCGTAACGGGATTCCGCCCCGGCGTATGGTACAATATGCCCGTTGAGGACAAACACCATATGTCCTGGGTCGGCATCGGCGAGGACCCGAAAACGTTTTTTCGGTATTACAGAGATATGCTCGGCATGCTTGAAAAACTGAACTGAAATAAATAAAATCGCTTCGGTTTGCCGCCGAAGCGATTTTTTTCGGGAAAAAGCGGGATCAGAGCGTATCGAGCCTCGCGGCGGCGCGCAGGATCATCCTTGCGTCGCGGGTGTTGATCCTGCCGTCGCGCGTAACGTCCGCGGCGGCTTCTTCGTTTTCGGTAAGCCGCAGCAGCCTTGCCGCAGCCCGCAGAACCAGACGCGCGTCCTTTGCGGTGACCTTATCGTCGCCGTTCACGTCGCCGCGCCGCCGCGCGGAAATATCGATAAGCTCGTCTTCAAAGCCGGTGATTTCTTCGTGCGGGGGCGTATAAGTGGTCGGCTCGGACGGCTCGCCCCTGCCTCCGCCGGGTATCACGCCGTTGACGCGGATTACGAAAAAATCTCTTCCGCTCGGGTGTTTTTCCGCCTCGAACCGTTCGACGACGCCGTATTTGTGGTTCAGCGCTTCAACGACGGTCCCGTCCGCCGTATAGATACCGACGTGCCCCTCCCATGAGATGACGTCTCCCGCTCTCGCGTTCGCATAGCTTCCTCTGCCGACGACCGTGCCGTAAGCTTCGGGATCCTCGCGGAAGTATTTCGAGCCGTGAGGCAATTCAATGCCGAAATGCTTAAAAACAAAATAAACGAAGCCGGAACAGTCGAACGCGTCCGGACCGAACGCTCCGCTTTCATACGGATATCCGAGAAACGTGCGTGCGTAGGCGACGATATCATCGCCCCTGACGTCCTCCGCGTGCGCTTCACGGGCGTGAAAAACGCAGCCGAGCAGCAAAACGCAGCAGAGCAAAACGCACGGCAGTTTTATTCTTTTTAAGGTCATATGGATTCAACACCTTAACCAACCGTATTGTTCAGTCACTACAATATAACACAATTCGACAGAAAAAACAAGCGGAAGATATAGCGGTGAGGGGAAAGGAGCCGTACAACATGGCTACCGCGCCGCGACGTCGGCTATCATCATGACCGCCGCGCCGATGCAGAAGGCGATCGCGCCGGTATTCTTGTTGCCGTTCGACGCGCTTTCCGGTATCAGCTCGCTGACCGCGACCCACACCATCGCGCCGGCGGCGAACGAAAGAAGATAAGGCATGAGCGCCCGGCTGACGCGAAACGCCGCGAACGCAGACGCAGCGGCAAGCGGTTCGACCGCGCCGGAAAGCGCGCCGAGCAAAAATGATTTCCCGCGGCTGTTGCCGAGCGTGCGCAGCGGAGCGGATACGATTGCGCCTTCGGGAAAATTCTGTATCGCTATCCCGAGCGCAAACGCGAACGCGGCGGTCAGGTTTTCTTTCCGCCCGGCGTACGCTTCCGCAAAAACGACGCCGACCGCCGTTCCCTCCGGCAGGTTGTGCAGGACGACCGCCCATATCATTTTGCGGATCTGCGCTCTGTCCGCCGCGTTCTGCGGGGAAGAGAACCGGTCCGCGATACGGTCGAGCGGCTGCATAAAGCCGACGCCTGCAAAAAAGCCGAAGACCGCCGGAAGGAAGCAAAGCCTGCCGAGCGCCGCGCTCTGTTCGATTGAGGGCAGGATCAGGCTCCAGACCGAAGAAGCCGCCATGATACCGGCGGCAAAGCCGGTCAGGGCGCTGCGTTTTCGAGCGGAAGTCTCTTTTTTTATGAAAAAAACGCACCCCGCGCCAGCGGACGTGCCGAAAAAGGGGAGCAGTATCCCCGCGAGCGTCTGCATCATACGAATAACCGCCTTTCCGCAGACAGTATATTCCGGCATGCGGTTTTTTGTGCGTTTTTCGCGCTTTTATGCGAAAAACGATTGCAAACCCGGAAGAATCCCTGTATAATCGTAGACGGGTGATTTTATGAAAATCCTATATCTCGGCAACAGCATTACGCTGCACCCGCGCGCGCCGCACCTCGGCTGGTACGGCGAATGGGGCATGGCGGCGTCGTCTCCCGAACGGGATTACGTCCACGTATTGAATAAAATGATTTCCCAAGCCGGGAAGTTTATCGAATATCGGGCGGATAACATCGCTTTCGTCGAACGCGACCCGGAGCTGCTCGATTTGTCGGAGTTCGAAAAATACGCCCGTTTCTCGCCGGAGCTGGTATTTCTGCGCATCGGTGAAAACGTCGCGGAGGACCGCGTTGCGCAGTTCGGCGACGCGATGCGCAAACTGCTTGCGTTCTTTCGGGAGAAAACAGACGCGCGCGTATACGTTGTCGGTTCCTTCTGGCCGAAAGAAGCGGTCGACGCCCGGATGCGCGACGCTGCCGCGGACGCGGGAGCGGTCTATGTCGGGTTGGAGCGCCTGCAAAGCGAACGCTGGCAGGCAATCGGGGAATACGGGAACGAAGGCGTCGCCGCCCATCCGTCCGACGAAGGGATGCGCGCGATCGCGGAGGCGATGTTCAAAGCCGTGCAGGCGGACGGCGTGTTCGATCCGCCGGACGTTTCCGTTGTTCCGGAGGAGGAAGACGTGTACGAGGATATCGAGGTGACGATCGACGGCCGCAGCGTCGACTGTTATCTTGCGCGCGTTTCCGCGATGCCGTTCAACCGCGTTTGGCCGGGAAGCCAGAGACCGGTTGAGCAGACGGAGCTCGCGCCGTTTCTTTCTTTTGAATGGACGAAGGGCGCGGATTTCTGCGTCAAATCGCCCGAGACGCCGGAGGACGTAAAAATCCGTCCTCTTTCAAAAGGCGTGACGCCGATCGTCAACGACGGAAGGGTGTATTTTACGATCCGGGAGCCCGGGCAGTATTCCCTCGAGATCAACGGCAGACACAACAACCTGCATATCTTCGCCGACCCGCCCGAGGACGGCAGGCTCGAGCCCGATAAAGCGACCTATTTCTTCCCCGCAGGGGTGCACCGGCTTACGGAGCGTCTTGTGCTGCAGAGCGGCGAGAGCGTGTATCTTGCCCGCGGCGCGGTCGTATACGGCGAGATCGAAGCGACCGAAGCGGCAAACGTCGCGGTATTCGGCAGGGGCATTCTCGACGGCTCTCTTGTCAAACGGGAGACCGAGGGCTTCGGCGACGTGCGCGTCGACGGGCTGGTGCATTTCACGCGCTGCCGCAACGTCCTGATGGACGGTGTGATCCTTCGGGATTCCGCGCTCTGGACTGTTACGCCGGTAAACTGCGAAAACGTGGATTTCCGGGGCGTCAAGGTCATCGGCATGTGGCGCTATAATTCCGACGGCTTCGATTTCGTCAACAGCCGCAATGTGCATGTGTCAGACTGCTTCCTGCGCACCTTCGACGATACGGTCGTCATCAAGGGCCTGTATTTCGGCGAAGCGGATCGCTCGAACGAGAGAATGAACAACGAGAATTATCTTGTGGAAAACTGCGTGCTCTGGTGCGACTGGGGCGGCGCGCTCGAGGTCGGCGCGGAGACCGTCGCCGACGAATACCGCAATGTCGTGTACCGGAACTGCGATATCATCCGCAACGCCGACGGCGCGATGCGTCTTCAGTGCGGCGACAGGGCGTATGTGCACGGCGTGCTGTACGACGATATCCGCATCGAATATTCGAAATACGATAAAAAATCGATTTATCAGGATACCGACGATATGGTATACGCTCCTCCGGCGGAGCCGAACCACCACGACGCCGCGCGGGCGTGGCTTTACTGCGGCATGTGGTCGCCGGATAATATCCCGGGGAAGCTTCGGGACGTGACCTACCGCAATATCCGGATTTTCGCGGACCCCGAAGTGCCGGAGCCGAACTTTGCGTTCAGCGGCGCTGACGCGGAGCACGACGTCGACGGCGTCACGATAGAAAGCGTATATTATAACGGCAGCAGATATCTGCCGCGCGTGTTCAAAAATGAATTCGTCGGGAAGGTGGACGTGAAATAATGACGGAAATGCTTCATCTGACCTGCCCCGGCTGCGGAGCGGATATGACCGTCTCCGCGGACGGGAAAACAGCGGTGTGTGAGTTTTGCGGCCACCGAGCTCTTTTGCGGGAAAAACAAAAAACCGAAACGAAAACCGAGACGCAGAAAATGATCGAGCGCATTCGCGAGGAGCGCGCGTCGCAGCAAAGCCAGCCCGCGCCCGTCACGCCGGACGAGCTGCGCGGCGGGATCCTTGCGGCGATTTCCGCCTTTTTTATGGGAACCCGTTACCGTTTGCGGCAAATGGCGCGGTATATCGTGTTTGTTGCCGCTGCCGCCGCGGCTTATATCCTGATTAGAGGTCTTTTGCCGGAGCAGTATTATTCGTATCTGCCGATCGCCGGTCTGATCCTCTCCGGCGTCGGCGTTTTCTGCGTGATCATTTCATACAGCAGTTTTCGCAGTCTTCCGCTCGGCCTCGGCGTCGGCGCGCTGATCGTCTGGCTGATGCAGCTTACGGGGACGCTGCGATGAATGAAAGGTTTTAAAGAGAAAAAATGAAACGGCAATTAAAAAAGCTTGCCGATTTCAAAAAAAGGTCTTGATTTTTGAATAACGATTGTGTATAATGGTCCAGTCGCCCGAGGTAACGGACGATTATATACTTTGGAGAGTTGTCCGAGCTGGTCGAAGGAGCACGATTGGAAATCGTGTAAACCGTCAAAGCGGTTTCGAGGGTTCGAATCCCTTGCTCTCCGCCAAGAAAAAGCAGCCATTCGGCTGCTTTTTCAGTTGACCGGGATTTTATCTTTCAGTTGCAATATCCGAATGATTCGGTTATAATATGAATATTCCCGATTTAAGGCAGGAGGCTGCCGTTATGACAGATAAAGAATTCCTCGATATCCTGCATATCGCCGAGCGGCTCAAGGATACGCCGCGGCACTGCACGACAAGTCAAAGGAGGACGGAGAGCGTCGCGGAGCATTCCTGGCGGATCTCCCTGATGGCGCTGCTCCTGCGGGACGAATTCCCCGACGCCGATATGCGCAGGGTCACGGATATGTGCGTCGTCCACGACCTCGGCGAGTGCTTCACCGGGGATATCCCGACGTTTCTGAAAACGGACGGCGACCGGCAGGCGGAGGATTCTCTGCTGCGCCGCTGGGTGAGCACGCTCCCGCCGGAGGTATCGGAACGTCTCGCCGGATTATACGACGAAATGGAAAAACAGGAGACGACCGAAGCGAAGCTGTATAAAGCCCTCGACAAGCTCGAGGCGCTGATCCAGCATAACGAATCACCGCTCGATACGTGGTCGGAGAACGAGTTTGAACTGAATAAAACCTATGCGTTCGACGCGGTCGCGTTTTCGCCGCGTCTGACGGAGCTTCGCAAAACGATCCTTGCGGACACGGTCGATAAGATCGCCCGTGAGGGAGATAATAAAGGAGAATGAATATGAAAAAATCCGTACTGCGCGCCTATGCGCGTCTGATCGCCGTTTCCGGCGTGAACATTCAGAAAGGGCAGGAGGTCCGCATCGACTGCGAGCTGGACCAGCCCGAATTCGTAAAAATGCTGGTGGAGGAATGTTATAAGGCGGGGGCGAAAAAGGTCACCGTCGACTGGGCGTATCAGCCGCTGCAGAAGGTGCATTACCGGTACCGCACCCTGACGACGCTCGGAAAGATCGAGGAGTGGGAAAAGGCGCGCTGGCAGCATTACGTCGACGCGCTTCCGTGCCGCATCTATCTCGTCTCCGAGGATCCGGACGGTCTGAAGGGCATCAATCAGGAGAAGATGGCGAAGGCGCAGATGAAGCGCTTCCCGGTCATCAAGCCCTACCGCGACGCGATGGAGAATAAATATCAGTGGTGCATCGCCGCCGTGCCCGGCGCGGCGTGGGCGAAGAAAATGTTTCCGGACCTGCCGCGCGGCAAGGCGATCGAAAAGCTGTGGGAAGCGATCCTCGAAACCTCGCGGGTGGACGACGATCCGGTCGCCGCGTGGGAGGCGCACAACAAGGACCTGCACGACCGCTGCGCGTATCTCAATTCCCTCGGTATCGACAAGCTCGTCTATAAAGGCGAAAACGGCACCGATCTTACCGTCGGCATGATCCCGGAGGCGGTCTTCAAGGGCGGCGGAGATACGACGCTTTCCGGCGTGTTCTTCAATCCCAACATCCCGACGGAGGAGTGCTTCATCTCCCCGATGCGCGGGGTCGCGGAAGGGATCGTTTACGCAACGAAGCCGCTTTCCTATCAGGGGCAGCTGATCGAGAATTTCTCCGTCCGCTTCGAGAACGGCAAAGCCGTCGAGGTGCACGCGGAGAAAAACGAGGAGCTTCTGAAAAAGATGATTTCAATGGACGAGGGCGCGGCGTATCTCGGCGAGTGCGCGCTTGTTCCCGTCGATTCCCCGATCTCCGAGAGCGGCCTATTGTTCTATGAGACGCTGTTCGACGAGAACGCCGCCTGTCACCTCGCGCTGGGCATGGGCTTCGCCGATACGATCCGCGACTTCGAGAACTACACGCTCGAGCAGTGCCGCGAGATGGGCGTCAACGACTCGATGATCCACGTGGATTTCATGATCGGTTACGACGGGCTCGATATCGACGCCGTCACGAGAGACGGAAAGACCGTGCCCGTATTCCGCAAAGGAAAATGGGCGTTCTGATTACGAAAGAACGGACTCTGCGCCAGAGTCCGTTCTTTTTCGGTATTATTCTTCCGTTATCCGATAACCTGTATTTGCTTCAACGTTCTCCAATGTGAGCTTCCCGTCGGCGGAAGCAGCAATGTGAATACAGTCCGACGCGGAAGGCTCCGTACGGTCTGCCTCACCTGCCCGACAAACTCTGAGATAAGCGCCTTTGCCGGGACGCTGCACAAATCCGAGTTCGTTTGTAATATAACCGAAATCGGCGGATAGCGAAGAAGGAACGCAGAACCGGAGCTCGTCGCCGAGCGTGCCCGGGGCGAAGCCTCCCGTCTGATCGTCGATCACTGTACGCAACAGATAAACGCGGTACTCCGTTTCATCTGAGCCGCTTGCCGACGCATCCGTGATCAGCGGGTAAGAGACCTCCCGCGTCAGTCCGCAGTCGATCAGATACAGGGAGTCGGTTACCGTTTTGTCGCCGTCAAGATCGATATAATTCGTGTTGACGATCGGCGCAAATTCGGCGCCGTCGGAAAGCAGATCCGCTTCGGCGGTGCTTTTATCCCCGCGGTAGACGGTCCCGCCCTCAAACGCCCAGAGATAGCCGTCAAGATCATCCGTGCAAAGCGCCCATCCGTCGTCCGTTCTTTCAAAGCTGCCGGCAGTCGCGCCCAGACCGTTCAGACTTCCGAGCGACAGGGAAAAGGCGCCGTCGTGATCGTTCAGACTCAAGACCGAGAGCAGATCTCTCTGCTGCGGTGAAGAAATACAGACATATTCGACCGGTTTGTTTTCTTCCATGCGCTGCAGCACGGTTTTGAATTCCTCGCCGGTATCGTTGCGGTAAAGACGGATCTCCCCATCCTCAACGCGAACGTAGAGATGGTAAACGGACGGTTCGTCCGCTTCCTCCGGAAACGCACGATCATAACCTTCCGATTTTTCCAGCCGCAGAAAGACATCTCCGTTCGGTTCTTCACGGAAAGACAGATCGTATAATGAAAACTGATCCGTTAGGCTTGCAATCGCTTCTCCGTTTTTCCAAACCTCGATGATATAGAACGCCGTCCCGGAGAAGCCCCGAAATGCGACGACGACCGTTTCCTTTTCTCCGTCGCCGTCCACGTCGATCTCGTTTTCACAGCGCTTGATATCCATACCGGGCGTCAGTATGCTGCCTTTGATTTTTTCTGCGTCGTCTGCAGGCGCACTGCCGCCGAAGCAGATCGAGAGAGTGCAAAGCTGCGCGTCGGGATCGTCCTTCGATCTCTCGGCAAGGTAATAATCCATATCGAGCCGGTATTCGTTCCCGTATTCGAAAGGATCCGGCAACTCTATTTCTATGCTTTTGCTTTTTCCTCCGGGCTTTACGACAGAAGAATACTGTCCCGCGTCGGTAATTTCGTGTTTTTCCCGTTCATCCTCGAGAAGCCGGTAGGCGCCGTCATAAAACAGCTTCCGGTCCGATTTGTTGACGATCTGAAAAACAAGGCCCGCCCCGTGGCGTTTCATCGTGACGCTTTCTACGCGCACGCCCACCTGCACATTGCCGCTTTCAACATCGCCGCTGTGACGGATCGGCGCGTCCCGGAGGAAGACCGTTCCGTCGGAAAGGTCGCCCTGCCGCGTTCCGGTCGAGCGGTTCGCGTCGAATACCAACGTCTCTCCTTTTTTGCGGAAAACATAAATTCCGCCGCCGGAATCGTCTGTGAAGATCACGTCCTTCCCGTCGGTCTCAACGCGCCCGACGGACATGATGCTGCTCATATCGCCGAAGAGAAGGTTATATGTCGGCGTCTCGCCGCCGCCGTTGAAAATTTGAAACGACGGCGTCCAGCCGCGGCGGTAAATGATATCCGGTACGTATTCGCCGGGAAGCTGCTCGTTCGCCGAAAGGTCACTGACGTTTGCGGAATCAAGGTCCTCGACCATGTCGGAGAGAAGCTCGTCAAACTCCATCCCGCCGAAAAATACCAGCGCGGTATATTTATTTTGATAAGAAGCGTCGTCGTGATCCTCCGCAATGCGGTAATCCGCTTCGATACGGTACGTTTCCGATAGGTCGAGACCGTCCGGCACGGAAAAAACGATCTTCTCGCCCTTTGCGCCGGGCTTCAGCGCGTATTCCGGCAGTGTATGCGGCGGCAGCTCGATCTCTTCGAGGCTCGTCCCGTCGTTTAGAAGAAGGTAAAGGCGCAGGTCGAGTCCGTAAAACAGCGTTTTGTCGCTGTCGTTCAGGAAGCGGAAAACGACCTGTTTTTTATTGCCGGTCATGGTGCACGAATCCATTTTCACACGCGCATATTCGGATCCGCCGTCGAGGAAAATATATCCGTCGAATCTCGATTCGGGGACGAACGTTGTTCCGTCCGGGAGTGTCTTCAGCAGATCCCAAGGCGCGCTTTGCTTCGCCTTGTATACGTATCCCTCGCCGTTCCAGATGAAAACATAGCGCCGATCGTCCGGCGAGCGAAGCGTCAGCCTTTTTCCTCCGCGCTCAAGCGACCATTCGCCGTGTTCCGCAATGCTGACCGCAACGCCGGGAGAAAACCAAAACGTGCCGTCGGCGTCGAGGTTGAATGAAGGATTCCCCATCGGGCGTGGGTCCGAAACGTCAAGGGAATAGCGTCCCGCCGCCGCTTCGACGCTTTTCGGCGCGCCGGTATTCTTCGGGTCGGTAAGAAAGACCGCGGTCAGAACGGCGCTCAAAATGAGAGCGGCGACGATGACCCATATCGTCGGCTTTTTATAGTTCAGCACGGACTTGATGCGGCTTTTTACGCCCGTTTCCCCGAACGCGACGGGGCAGACGGAAACGGCGTTCCTTTTCGCGCTGTAGTTCAGCAGCGTCTGCGAATACATCGCGCGCTCCGCGTCGCCGTATCCCGAGATCACACGCTCGTCGCAGGCAGCCTCGACGTCGCGCGTCAGCAGGATATATGCGACCCAGAGCAGCGGATTGAACCAATACACGCTCAACAGCAGGAAGCCGAGCGGCTTCCGAATATGGTCCAGCCGTTTCAGGTGCGCCCTCTCATGCGCGAGGATAAACTCCCGCTCCGCGCCGTCGGCGTCCGACGGCAGATAGATCTTCGGGCGGAAAAGCCCGAGGATGAAGGGGGAGGGAAGACCGTCGCAGAGAAGGACGTTTTTCTCCGCGGGCACGCTTTCCCGCACCTGCCGTTTCACGCGCAGGAATGAGAACAGCGTCCAGGCGAGCATCAGCGCGATCCCGACGAGCCAGACGTAAGGCGCGGCGGAAAGAAGGCTCTCCCAAGGCGTTCTCTGCAATGCTGCCGATCCTGCGAGCGACGCAGCGGCATTCCCGGATAAGACCGGATCCGCAGCGGCGCCGAACGCGCCGGAGTTGCCGCCGAAGACGGGATTCACGACCGTATTGAACGCGCCGAAGCCGCTGCTGATCACCGGATTCCCGACGGGATCCGACGAGAGCGTTTCCGTCGAGGGGATCAGGCTGACGACGCTCCCGAAGGAAAAGGGCAGTACGAGCCGCAGCCCGACAAGACCCCAGAGCGCGCAGAGGGCCCGCTTCGGGAGCTTGCGGAAGATCAGCCGCACCGCGACGAGCGCGAGCGTCACCCAGCCTGCGGTAATACTCATGTTTAACAATTTCAGAAACAGATCGCTCATTCGGAATTCCCCTTTAATCTGTCGATCATCGCCTGCAGCTCGTCGATCTCCTTCTGCGAAAGCCTTTTGCCGGAGGTGAACGCCGCAAAGAACGCGGGCAGCGAGCCCTGAAAGGAATCCTCGACGAATTCCGCGCTCTTCTTCGCGTAGAACTCGTCTCTGCCGAGTACGACGGTGACCGTGCCGTCCTCCAGGCGGAACAGCCCGCGCTCGCAAAGGCGCTTGAGCACCGTGTATGTCGTGGTTCGCTTCCACTGAAGCTCTTTTTCGCAGCGCTTCACGAGCTCCGCGGTAGAGAGCGGCGCGCCCGCCCAGACGATGTCCGCAAACCTTGCCTCGACCGCGCCGAGTCTTACGTCGCTCATAATTAGACCGCTCCTTTGACTACATTTTGTCGACAAATACAGTCTACCATATGTAGACAGATTTGTCAAGAATGAATTCTGATTCATCGGGCTGACGCCCGACGAGGTAGGAGGTAGGAAGGAGGATGGAGGAGGTAATGACGGGGCAAGGGTCTCGACTGCCGTTCTCACCTGCCGGTTCGGTCGCTGCTTCTGCCTGCGGCAGAGGTCTCCACCGGAGACTCGCAACTCGGTCGGTGCTTCTGCGGCAAAGCCGCAGAGATCTCCACCGGCGATCCACACCCCCGTACCCCATTTACAGAAACGGTAAAATAAGCAAAATGTTTTGGATTACAACGATTTTTTTTTACACGTTCTATCATTCGAGTCGCGAAGCGACTTCCGAACTTCCTCCCGACTCCCTCCTGCTTTCTATCTGTAAATATTGATTTGTCGCCCCGACAAATCAGAATTTACACCAACCGCCGACTCCCTGACAAAAACCTCTATTCTGTTATTGTTTTTTTTGCGTGGCTGTGATATATTGGATTTATTAAATAAATGAGGACCAATATATGTTAAAACGGTTTATCGGCTATTACAGACCGCATCTGCTGATGTTCTCGCTCGATATGGCGGCTTCCGTGCTGATTTCGGTGCTCGGAATGGTCTATCCGGTGATGACCAACAGAATGCTGAACGATTATATCCCGAACAAGGCTTACCGTTCGATTATTATCGCGGGCGTGAGCGTGTTCGCGCTGTATTTTGTGCGTATGCTTCTTCGCTATTTCGTGCAGTATCAGGGCCATATGGTCGGCACCTATATGCAGCGGCAGATGCGCTCGGAGCTGTTCTCGCATCTGGAGCGTTTGCCGTTCTCGTTTTTTGACGACCACGAGACCGGCGCGATCATGACGCGCATGACCAACGACCTGTTCGAGGTCAGCGAGCTGGCGCACCACGGCCCCGAGAATCTTCTGACCTGCTCGATCATGATCGTGCTGAGTTTTTCCTATCTGTGCACGATCAACGTGTGGCTGACGCTGATTATTTTCTGCTGCGTTCCGCTGCTCGCTTTTGTTTCGGCTCGCTATCGCAGACGCATGCGCAAGGCGTTTCAGGAGCGCCGCGAAAGCACTGCTCTCATCAACGCTTCGATCGAAAGCTCGATCACCGGCGTTCGCGTGACGAAGGCCTATACCAACGCTGCGCGCGAACAGGAAAAATTCGAGATCGGCAACGAAAAATTCGTTGAGGCGTCGGCGCACTCCTATTCCGCGATGGGAAAATTCTTCTCCTCCACCTCGTTCGTCTCCGATGTGTTCAACGTGTTCATCCTGATCGCGGGCGGACTGTTCCTCTATAACGGAAAAATCAATTTCGGAGAGTATTCCACCTTTATCGTCTCGGTCAACCTGTTCATCCAGCCGGTGCAGACGCTCATACAGTTTACGGAGCAGTGGCAGAACGGCGCGACGGGCTTCCGGCGTTTTCTTGAAATCATGGATATTCCCGAGGAGCAGGACGCGCCGGACGCGGCGGAGCTCGGCGCCGTCAGGGGCGAGATCGAGTTCCGCGACGTTTCCTTTGCCTATAAGCCCGAGCAGGAAGTCCTCGACCATGTATCCTTCCGCATCGATACCGGAAAAAAGGTCGCTCTTGTCGGTCCTTCCGGCGGCGGTAAAACGACGATCTGCCATCTGATCCCGAATTTTTACAAGCTCGGCGAGAACGACGGCAGTATCCTGATCGACGGGAAAGATATCAGAAAAGTGACGATGGATTCCCTTCGGCGCAATATCGGCGTCGTGCAGCAGGACGTGTTTCTGTTCTCCGGCACGATTGCGGAAAATATCCGATACGGCTCGCCCGACGCAACGGACGAACAGATTGTCGCGGCGGCGAAGCGCGCAAAGATCCACGACTTCGTCCAAACGCTCGACAAGGGGTACGATACCGATATCGGCGAACGGGGCGTACGGCTTTCCGGCGGGCAGAAGCAGCGGCTTTCGATCGCGCGGGTATTCCTGAAGGACCCCGCGATCCTGATCCTCGACGAAGCGACCAGCGCGCTTGACAACACGACCGAGGTCGCGATCCAGAAATCGCTCGACGAGCTTTGCCGCGGCAGAACGACGCTTGTCGTCGCGCATCGGCTTTCCACGATACGCAATGCGGACGAGATCGCCGTTGTGACAGGGGGGAGAATCGTCGAGCGCGGCACGCACGACGAGCTGATCGCCGCGGACGGGATTTACAAAAAGCTTTACGATCTGCAGTTCCGCGACGCGGACGAAGACGCGTATCTGTTTCCCGGGGACGCATAACAGAAAGGAGAGAACGGTCGATGAAAGCCGTGATACTCGCGGGCGGCAGGGGAACGCGCATCGCTTCCGTTTGCGCCGACCTGCCGAAGCCCTTGCTGCCGTTGGGCGGAATGAGCGTGCTCGAGCGGCAGATCGTAACGCTGCGCGGGCAGGGGATTCATGATTTCACGATAATAACCGGCTATCTCGCCGAAAAGATCGAAGAATCCTTCGGCGACGGCTCCGCATACGGCGTGCGTATTTCTTATTTTCAAGAAACGGAGCCGCTCGGCACCGCCGGCGCGCTTCTGCAAATGCGTTTTGAAGATGATTTTCTGCTCTGCGGCGGAGATCTTGTTTTTCGGTTCGATCTTGGATCGATGATGAAGTTCCACAAGGAAAAGCGGGCGCTGGCGACGCTGTTCGCCCATCCGAATTCCCATCCTTATGACAGTACGCTGATCGAAGCGGACGCGGACGGAAGGGTGACGGGCTTTTTGCCGAAAGAAGCGGCAGGGAAGCCCGAATATTACGAAAATCTCTGCAATGCGGGTATCCAGATCATGTCGCCGCGTCTGTTTGAAAACGTCGGTATCGCCGGGAAAGCGGACCTGGACCGGGATATCCTTGTACCCGCCGTGAAATCGGGACGGATCTTCGCCTACCGCAGCGCGGAATACGTGAAGGATATGGGCACGCCGGAGCGGTACGCCCGCGTCGGACGCGATATCGCAGCGGGGCTCGTCGCAAACGGGGACAGAAAAAAGAAGCGCCCGGCGGTCTTTCTCGACCGGGACGGTACGGTGAACGTTTATAAAGGGCTCGTCACTTCGCCCGATATGCTCGAGCTGAGCGAAGGCGCGGGCGAGGCGATCCGCAGACTGAATGAGGCGGGCGTGCTTGTCGTTCTTGCGACGAATCAGCCGGTGATCGCGCGCGGCGACTGCACCTTTGAGGAGCTGCGGGCGATCCACAGCAAGCTTGAAACGCTGCTCGGCGCAGAGGGAGCGTATCTCGACGCGATCTATTTCTGTCCCCATCACCCGGACGCGGGTTTTCCCGGCGAACGGAGGGAGTTTAAAATCGTCTGCGATTGCAGAAAACCGAAGCCGGGACTTCTGCTGCGCGCGGCGCAGGAAATGAATATCGACCTTTCGCGCTCTTATATGGTCGGCGACCGGGAGACCGATATCGAAGCGGGCAGAAACGCGGGATGCATCCCCGTGTATATCAGAAACGAAAAATATCCTGTTCCCGACGGGTGTATCGCGTACGACAGCCTGCTGGAGTTTGTAAAAGACAAATTCTGATTTATCGGGCTGTCGCCCTCCGCGGATATCGGGGATCGGATAACGTGCCGAAACCGTGACTCAAATCAAAGAATTGACGCTGTGAATACAATAGAAGCTAACAACATAATTCACAAGCACGATCCACGAGATCCGATACCCGATATCCGAAAATCTG
Organism: Clostridia bacterium; assembly: GCA_017427315.1. Taxonomy (GTDB): domain Bacteria; phylum Bacillota; class Clostridia; order Oscillospirales; family Acutalibacteraceae; genus RGIG2774. The sequence continues at coordinate 6,435 of JAFRTA010000286.1, read as the reverse complement.
ATTTATGCGCTTCGCACATAAATCAGATTTTCCCTTGCAATTTCCACCGCATTCCTCTATACTGTATCTATCGGAAAACCGAAGAAGAACGGAGCATAACTATGGCAGACAGACAGAGCATAACCCTTGACGTGGATGATATCGACCATCTCACGATTCGCCGAAGGAGAGGACAGGCTTTCGACTGCGGTCTTGCGCGGACGTATATCCGTCGCTGCTTCGGCGTTTATCCCGAAACACACGCAGCGAACCCGCGTCTCGCCGCGGATTATTCCGCGATCGAAGAGGCGGGGGAGCGGGAATTGTACGATACGCTCGTCGCGATCCGTACCGTGCTGATGCGCTCGGTCGGGCTTGCATAATAATACGGAAATAACGAGGTGTAACGCATGAAAAAGATAAAAAAGATCGTCTCCCTTCTTCTCTGCGCGCTGATCGTGCTCCCCGCGGGCGGGCTCGCGGTATCCGCCGGAAGCGCCGAAAAGGACTTTATCATCACGAGCCCCTACGACGCCGTGGACTGGGATACCTGGGGGACCTATAAATTCCAGCCGCACGCCCATACGAACGCGAGCGACGGTTATCCCACGATCCACGAGTTCGTGCAGACGCATTACGACCTCGATTACGATATCGTCGCGCTGACCGATCACGGCACGATCAATCAGGGCTGGAACAAGCAGCCGAACCTCGTGCCGCTGATCCGTCTGGTAAAATACGAGCGCACGCAGCTCGCGCCGATCGAACCGCTGACCGACGAAGAATACGAGGCGGTGCTGAACGGCACGGCGAAGTCGTCGAAGCGTACCCATAAAAACGGCATGCTCGACGTGCCCAAGGGGATTGAGCTGAATATGGCGACGCCGAAGGCGGACTGCCACCTGACCGGCTATTTCAGCGATTACGGGCAGGGGTTTGCCGGCGTGTTCGGCGATTACGAGACGCCCTCCGCGGGCGTGCGCGAGGCGGGCGGCATTTCCATGCTTGCCCATGTGGGTGAATACGTTTACGTCGACAAAGACAGTGAGAAGCACGTCGGGCAGAAGGTCGACGAGTATTATGCGAACAAATTCGCGCGTCTGTTCCTCGACAACGCCGGTTCAAGCGTCGGAATGGGGATCAATTCCGCTACGGACGCGCACACGCGCTGCGACCGGATCCTTTACGACCAGATCCTGCAGAAGACGATCCCGAACGGCGTGACACCCTGGGCGTTCTGCTTCTCGGATTCGCATTCCTACAGCTCGGCGAACGACGCTTACACGATGATCCTGACGGATGATTTCAGTCTCGCCGGGTTCCGTAAGGCGATGGAGAAAGGGACCGCGTTCGCGGTATCGCACTATTCCAACGGTTATGAACTGAACGGGATGCAGGAGATGCCCGGTTATGAGGATTCCGACCGGCTTTATAACGACGAGAGTTATTATTTCTGCAACGATACGCCGGTCGTGACGCGCATTACCGTGGATAACGGGAACGACACGATCACGGTCGAGGGTGAGCACTTCGACGAGATCACATGGGTGTCGAACTGCGAGGTCATCCGCCGTGAGAGCGATATCACGACGGGGAAAGCGACGCTCGATCTGCACGCGTCGGACCTTCTGAACACGCCGGAGCTTTACGTGCGCTTCTATATCACGGGCGATTACGGCATCTGCTATTCGCAGCCGTTCACGCTGAACGTCGCGGGGGAGAGCTTTTCTCCCGTGGAAGTGCCCGAGACGCACGATATCTCCACTTTCCTGCGCGCGTTCGTCACGCTGCTCGATAAGATGATATTCGCCAGAAGCTTTCTCGTCTGGTGCTTCAAGTACTTTGCGCTGGGCTACGACGCCTGGGGCGTATAAGCGGGAAAAACTCTGACGCGAAAAACAAAAACCGGAGATTCGGCAATCTCCGGTTTTGTCGTTTTATCATAGAGCGTTTTACGCGCCGTCAGGCGTTCTTCTTTATCATTACCGCGGTGGCGATGCTGACTGCGCCGTCGAAGATCAGCGAGATTCCGATCAGCCGCGTGATGAAATTCGTCAGCGCGTTCGGGTTGCATACGATGATCACGCCCAAAATCAGCCCGGCAAAAGAAAGAAGCATGCCGAGGATCTTCCCGATCGGCAGCGAGAGCGAGGCGAGAAGATCGCTCGCCGAGCTCACGATCAGCACGACGCCGAAGAAGAACGGCAGAATTCCCGATATGACTTTCGGCGCGGCGACGAATACGACAGCGGTCAGCGCCGCGAGGATCGAGAGGATCAGCGTGAAGATCGGCCTTCGCTCATTTTTTGAAAGAAAGTACATGGCGAACCCCACTGCCGCGCCGATGGCGAAAACGACGCCGAGCAGCCGGATGCAGGTCTGTATCGCCTGCGTCGGCGTGAACAGCAGAAGACCGCCGAGCGCGAGCAGCATAACGCCCGCGACGATCTTGTTTTTGAACATTCCCGTGATAAAGCTTTTCATTCGGAACACCTCCCAAAGACATCATAGCAAGTTTTGCATAATAAATCAATTTATTTATTGCAATCCGTAAAAAATAATGCTAAAATTATGATATCAAAACATCGAAAGGATGCTTCCGCATGAAAAAGATCCTTTGCATCGTTCTTTGCGCCGTGCTTCTGTGCCCGATGCTCTCCGCGTTTTCCTGCGCGGCGGATAAAACGGAAAAGTGCGACTGCCCGAATGCGCCGATCATCCGCGTGAACGGTCTGGGCGCTTCGATTTACGACGCGAACGGCAAGCGCGTTCAGGCGGCGGATTTCGAGACGATCCTTACCACGATCGTCAAGGCGATCCCGCTTGTGCCAGGGCTTCTCACCGGCAGGCTGACCGCGCGCGAGACGGAAAAACTCGTCGAGATCGCAGACGGATTCTTCGACGAGCTCGGTCTTGACGAAAACGGCGACCCGATCGGCGGGCAGGCCGTGCATATGGTTTATCCGACCGAGGTCGACCACGAGAACGGGCAGATCATCTGCTTTGATTACGACTGGCGGCTCGACCCGTTCGACAGCGCCGAGAAGCTGCGCGATTTCGTTGTGTACATCGAAAAGCTGACCGGGCACGACAAGGTTTTCCTGATCGGCGAGTCGATGGGCACGATCATCATGGATACCTATCTGTCCGTTTACGGCTTCGACGATATCGCGGGCGTGATCTGGTACAACGGCGGTTACAAGGGCATCCTGACCTGCAGCGATTCGTTCTCGAATCAGAACACGATCTCCGCCGAGACGATGGGCGCCTATCTCAAGCAGGTCGGCGCGACCTCCGGCAGCACGTTTCTGTATGATCTGATGTGCGCGCTCTCCGATTCCGGTTTCCTCGCCGAAGCCATGTCCGGCATTCTGAAAGGCGCATACAGCCTGAACGACGAGGGTTACCTGCAGGATTTCCTTGTCAGAAATATCGGCAGGTTCCCCGGCTTCTGGTCCTTTATAGAATACGAGGATTTCGACGCGGCGATCGAATACGCGTTCCCGACGCCGGAGCTCAAGGCGACCTACGCGAAGTTGATCGCACGCGTTACGCGCTATCATACCGAGGTCTCCGCTAACGTTGACAAGCTGATGAAAACGGCGGAGAAGAAGACCGGCAAGGTAGGCGTGGTCTGCGGCTACGGCTCTCTTCTGCCGCCTGTGACGCACGAGGAATATCTGCAGAGCGACAGTGTGATCGGCACCCGCGAGGAATCGAACGGCGCGACCTGCGCGCACGTCGGCGAAACGCTCGGCGCGGGCTATCGGCAGAAGGTCTCCGACGGTCATAATCACATCTCGCCGGATAACCTGATCGACGCGTCGACCTGCATCTTCCCCGATAAGACGTGGTTCGTCAAATACCATATGCACCATTTCTCGAACGACGGCTACAGCGCGGACATTATCCGCAGGATCTTCCTTTCGAAGGGGACCTTTACCGTTTTTTCGGATAAGGATTACCCGCAGTATATGATCCTGAACAAAGAGAAGACCGAGCTCTCGCCCCTGACGGCGGCGACCGATGAGGACCGCACGCCGGAAAACGGTTTCGGTTATCAGGTCTTTACCATTATTTTCAAGGTGAACGCTTTCTTTTTGCAGCTCTTCAAACACATTGCGGGCTCGTTCCGTGAATGACGACGAGGGGAACAAAGAATGAATAACCGCTTTATCCGCGCCGAGCTTCTGCTCGGCGCGGAAGCAATGCAGAAACTGAAAAGCGCGCACATCGCGGTGTTCGGCGTCGGGGGCGTCGGCGGCTATGCCGTCGAGGCGCTCGCGCGCAGCGGCGTGGGAGAACTGACGCTGGTCGACGCGGACAGAGTCGATATTTCCAATATCAACCGTCAGATCATCGCCCTGACCGATACGGTGGGCATGATGAAGACAGATGCTGCAGCCCGCAGGGTCTCGCAGATCGACCCCGACTGCGCCGTTCATAAAAAGGACGTGTTTTATCTTCCCGAAACGGCGGGGGAGTTTGATTTTTCGATCTTCGACTACGTGATCGACGCAGTGGACACCGTGAGCGCGAAGCTTTCGATCGTGACCGAGTGCGCCCGTCTCGGCGTGCCGGTGATCAGCGCGATGGGCGCGGGCAATAAGCTCGATCCCACGGCGTTCGAGGTAGCGGATATTTCGGAAACCAGCGTCTGCCCGCTGGCGCGCGTGATGCGCAAGGAGCTGCGCAAACGCGGCGTGGCGCATCTCAAAGTCGTATATTCGAAAGAAGAAGCCGCCGTCCCCGACGAAACACTCGAAGCGGAAGCTCTGCGCGCTTCCGCCGCCTCGGGTTCGACGCGCAGGAGCGTGCCCGGCTCGGTCGCGTTCGTACCCTCGGTCGCCGGACTGATCCTTGCGGGCGAGGTCGTGAAGGATCTCGTTGCCGGTTGTTAGTTGTTAGTTGTTCGTTGTTAGTTGCTTGTCGCCGCTTGCACCAGGTTATAAGTTGCCGATCTCTCGATTTCACCGTTTACATCTCACATTTCACTTTTCACATATCACCGTTCCAATCCCTTTTATTGAGGTAGTAATATGCTCTACGCCATACTTGTCATCGCCGCGTTCGCGGTTTTTCTCGCGGTCCTGATGATCCGCGCCGCGCTGCTGCGTCCCCCCGCCGGCGATGCGGACGGCGCGCGCAAGCCCCCCGCGCCGGATACGGGCGAGGTCGGCCGTTTTCAAAAGGTCCTGCGCCTGAAAACCGTATGGCCGCGCGAGGGCAAGATCGAATACGAACAGTTCGACTTATTTCTGCCGCTGTTGAAAGAGCTTTACCCGACTGTATTCGAAAATACGGAGCTCTCCGTCGTCAACCGTTACGGCGCGATCCTTCGCTGGAAAGGGCGCGATCCTGACAAGGCGCCGGTGATCCTGATGGCGCATCACGACGTCGTCTCCGCCGAAGACGCGGACTGGTCCTCGCCGCCGTTTGAGGCGAATATCCGCGACGGGAAAATCTACGCCCGCGGCGCGGTGGATACGAAATGCATCATTACCGCCGTTCTGGAAGCCCAGACCCGTCTGATGAACGAGGGCTTCCGCCCGGAGCGCGATATCTATTTTATCACGACGAACAACGAGGAGACCGGCGGCGACACCACGCCCGCGCAGGTCAAATGGTTCCGCGATAAGAATATAAAACCGTATTTTGTGCTTGACGAGGGCGGCGCGATGATCGACGAGCTGCCGCTGGGGATCCGCCACGAATTCGCGATGATCGGCGTTTCCGAAAAAGGCGGGATCGACGTGAAGCTGACCGCGCGCGGCGAAGCGGGACATTCGTCCACGCCCTGCGACGGGGATTCGACGTTCCGTCTGCTCGACGCGCTGAACGCGATCCGCTCGCACCCGTTCCGGCCCTGCCTGTCGCCCGTGACGGCGGAAATGCTGCGCAAGCTCGGCGCTCACGCGCCGTTCGGCTTCCGTATCGTGTTTGCGAATATCCCCGTCTTTTCTCCGATCATCAAAAAGATCATGGCGAAGGGCGGCGAGACGAACGCGATGATCCGTACCACGACTTCTCTCACGCAGCTTTCCGGCAGCGATACGATCAATACGATCCCGACCGAGGCGGGGGCGGGCTTCAGCGTCCGCGTCGCTCCGTGGGATACGACGGAGGATATCGAAAACCGGCTCCGCGCGCTCTGCGGAGAGCACGTTTCGCTTGAGATCACTTACAGGCACGAGCCGTCCCCGTATTCCGATTTCCGGGGCGAGGCTTACCGGCTGATCGCCGATACCGCGCGCGCGGTATATCCGGGGGCGGACGACGCGCCTTACGTCATGAACGGCGGCACGGATTCCAAGCATTTCACCGCGATCTGCGATAATGTGCTGCGCTTTTGCGGTTTCCATTTTACTTCCGAAGAGCGTCACGGCATGCACGGCGTCGACGAGCGTCTTTCCGTTGATTCTTATCTCAAAGGCATAGAATTCTACGAGCGGCTTT
>JAFRTA010000285.1 GCA_017427315.1 Clostridia bacterium | reverse complement strand
CCGCCCGCGGTTTCCGTCGGCGCGGTGAACGTTACCCGCACCTCTGTCGGCGTCGGTTCGGCGCCGCCCGTATAGCCGTTTTCATACACCGCCTGCAGGAGGAAAACATAGTCTCCCTCGCGCTCTTCGGTGAAAACGACCGTCCAGTGCTTCACACCGGTCTGGTCGATATCGAAGCCGATCGCGTCGGGATCGATGACGTTCCCGTCCGCGTCGCGGACGACAATCGTCTCCGTGTCTGCGCCCGTCGTGAGCGTGATCGTCACTGTGCCGTCTTCCGCCGCCTGCGCCGCGGCGCTCGCCTCTCTGATGGAGATATCGGCGTTGAGCATCTGAACCACGTCCTGCGCGACCGCCGCCGTTCGCGGGCTGAAGCTCACGCGTCTTTGCGGCGCGCCCGCAGGCGACGGAGGAGGCGTGTTCGACGTCGACAGCAGTCTTGTGATCGACAGGATTCCGTCGCCGCCGTTCGTAACCGTGACCGTAGGCGAATCGCTCGACGCAAGGAACTCCGCCAGCGAGAAAAACTGCTCCGTCGCGCTGCCGATCTCAAAGGTCCTCGTCGTACCGTCGGCGTTGCAGACGGTCGCGGTGCAGGGCGTTCCGTTCGCTGCCTTGAGCCCGATTCTCGCGTCGGTAAGGTCGGAGATTGCCACGTCGAACGCCGCGGTCCCGTTTTTCAGAAGATAAAGCTCGTTCTTCGGCGCGCCTTCGAGATACCCGGCCAGATCCGTCTTGGTGAGCTGCGTCTTTCCGTCGACAAGGATCAGATCCGCGTCCTTGATCGATTCCCGGATGCTCTCGTAGTTCGTATAGGTTTCGCCGTTCCGGGCGTACACCGCCAGCGCTTCGTTGTTTCTGCCGACGGGGTTGTAGATCCGTATGCCGTCAAGCGTGAAGTTGTAATACTTCGCGTCCTCGGTTTCGTTGCAGTGGCCGAACATCTCGGTGAACATCGGCTGGATCACGACCGTATACGTCCCGACCGCGCCGAGATCCATATGGATGCACGGCACCTGATACAGAACGTTGCTGCTGCCCGACACGAGCCAGCCGTAGGCGGGAACGGGATTTTCCTGCCCGTCCTTCTCGGCGTATTCCGTATCCGTCGTATAGAAATATCTTCCGGCGAAGCCGCCGTAGATTCTTGTCGCCTCGGGTGTGGCGGAAACCGCCGCGTAAAGCGCCGTTCTGTTTTCGTCGGAGGAGTCGACGATTTTGTGCGTTACGGGGTTATAGAAAAGCTGTGTATAGCTGTAGCCGTAATAGGTGTCGACGAACGTCGACCTGTCGGCTTTCTGCTTTACCTCGGCGCCGTTATAAACCTTGACGCCGAAAACGCCGCTGCTGCTGTCGGTGACGGAGACGACGTCGAACCCGCTGCCGGTAAAGGTGAACTGCGCCGTCGGCCACTTTGCGCCGAGCGTGTTCGAAACGCTCACCTGGTGCGCGTCGCCGAGGGAATACATGATCGAATTGCCGTAGCCGCTCTTTGCCGTCGCCGGGTCGCCGAATTCATCCAGCGAGTCCGAAACGGCAGCGCCGCCGTCGTTGATCCGTCTCCAGACGCCGTAACCGGAGGACGCGTTCTGACTGTTGCTGAAAGCGATCGCAGGCGACGCGTCGTCGAACAGGACGTTCTGCGGCGGCACGAGGGTGACCTTTTCATAGGTATATACGTCGCTGACGGAATACTTATGCTGATCGGTCCCGCTGACCTTGACGAGCACGTAGAAGCTCTCGAGATCCGCAAACTCCATCGAGCTGAATCGGTAGCTGAAGCCCGAAGCGGAGGTCTTCCGGATCCTTGCGTTCGCGAGCTTCAGCGTCGTCGCGTCGTTCGGTTTGTTCGAAGATTTATACAGCGTGTGGTCGCCCGCGGCGGCGAACCCGACGATCTCGTAACTGATATCGCTTTCGCGGACGGTCGGGGCGATCGAGCAGACGCCGTCGAGGGAAACGTCCTCAAGGGAGACGTCCGGCAGCTCGATCAGCGCCTCGAGTCTGGGGACCGTTTCACCCGCCTCGCGCACGGCATGGCAGCCGCTGCACTTCTTATCGCCGGTGTAACCGTTCGTATCGTAGGTCGGCTCCAGAACCGTAGACGCGTCGATCGGATAACCGTAGGACGCGTGGTTGCCGGGATCGGCGGGAATGTTCTCCGTTTTGGTCTGCGTCGCAAGCGCAGCGTCCGAGAACGTCGCCGTGTACGTTCTGACGCCCGGATCCGTGCAGGTCGCCGCCGTGGTAACGGCGCTCAAGATCGTCGCGTTTGCGATATCCGTATGACTTGAATCTCTCGAGCACGTGCGGGAAGCGCTGCAGGAGGAACAACCGCTCCACGTATAGGTCGCGCCGCCCCAGCTATGCCCGAGCGCGGCGATGGCGGTGTTCGCGCTTGTCGTATACGCGCAGCCGGAGCACGCCTCATGCTTGACGCCGGCGGTCTCGCAGGTCGCTTCGGTGTCGATCTCCCATGCAAGCGTATGGGCGACCGGCGTGAAATTGGGACCGACGTTCCTGTCCGCCGTGATGTTCGTATAGGTATTCCAGGAAGAAAACGTATAATGATTCGTTGAATCATAGCTCTTGGTCGGCGTGCCGGGATTCGTCGCGTTATCGCCGTAATAAACGTTCTGCGTCGAACCGAATTGCGAACCGTTGCCGTCGTAGAATTTGACTGCATATTTCGGGTCGACGAATTTTACCCGCATCTTCAGCCACGCGTTGCCGCGCTTCGCGCAGACCCAGGCGTACACGTAGTTCGTCGTTCCCGCGATCTGGCAGTCCGACGTTAAAGTCAAGTCTCCGGCTGCACCGATCGAAGCTTTATCCGAATCAAACGAGTCGCTGACGTCGCCGACGGACTGCGGCTCGCTGTCCGCAAGGTAATAGACAAGGTCCTGATACCAGTTGACGCCGTACTGGTCCTTCACCGTGCCCGAATTCGTATAGCCGGACGTCACGTTGCCGGCGCCGGTTTTCGGGATAGTGAGCTCGGCAGCGCCGGAGATCGCCGCGCCGGAGGACATGGAAGTCGCGGCGGGGTCGTCCCATGTCTGACTGATCGTCGCCTTTTTCGTCTGGTTGGTGCTCGCCAGTTCCGTGGAACCGGTCCAGATCGTCGTCAGGTTGCTTGACGACGAACCGATCTCGATTTGCTTGATTTGAAGATAGGTCGTGCCGCCGCCCACGCCGAAATCGTTCTGATCCAAACAAAAATAAAATCCGGTCGGGAACCCTTCTACCGTTGTTGTTGCTGTTTTCGACGTATAAGAGGTATTGTCCGTATTCTGATACCAACCGTGGAGATCGACCGTCGTATCACTCTGCGATCCGTTGCCGTTATTGCTCTTGTGCCGGATCACGACGCCGGCGCTGTCGTTCGTCGTGCTATCCCAGCCTGCCGTAAACGTATTGTTCAGTTTCGAACATCTCCAGCTGCTGGAAAACTTGATCTGACAGGTTATTTTTACGTAATAGCTTCCCGCCGTCGCCGCTTCGGCCTTCTGCGGCAGCAGCAAAGAAACAAGCCCGACGCCGCAGGCCGCCGTCAGGATGACGAGCAGGATCGGGATGATCCTTTTCCGCACGGAACGGTTTCTCGTCATTGTCATACGATAATCCCTCTTTTCATTCACAAATACGCATCAATACGGCGGCTCGCGCCTGCGATTCTCTCTTGCGATTCTCTCTATACAACCTATACGGATTATTATGAATTGATTATAACATAATTGTGAAGATGTTACAATTGTCAATTATGTCAAATTCCGAACGGGGAATTAACCATAATACACAATCGGCCCCGGCAAAGCCGAAAAGCTGCAGATAAAAAACGCGGAAGCGAGCCGGATCACGGCCGCGTCTTCCGCAAAAGAAACGTATGCTTGCGGCGGGAACTCCGCCTTTCTCCGCACGCTCCGTGTTCAGAAACCTGCGCAGGGAACGGTCAGCCGCGCGGACGTTCCGTCCGGTTGGCCGCCGCCGATATACACGGTATAGGTCCCCGGGAACACACGGCGGTTCCCGTTATCGTCGAAGAGCGAAAAGCTCTCGTCCGTCAGCGGGAAAGACACCTCGCCGGACTCGCCCGGTTTCAGATGGATGCGCCGGAAGCCCTTGAGCCGCAGCCGGGGCTGGTCCGGGAGCCCTGCGGAGTCGATATAGAACTGCGCGACCTCGTCCGCCTCCACGGCGCCAACGTTCGTGACGGTGACCGCGGCGCCGTCTT
>JAFRTA010000284.1 GCA_017427315.1 Clostridia bacterium | reverse complement strand
GTGGTTTTTTTGGTAATTAAATTATACTATGAAAGCCGCGACCGAGCAACCCTTTCGGGCTGCTCGGTCGTGTTTTTTTCGGGGCTTATTGCAACAGCCCCTTTTTATTTCGCTTCGGCGCATTTTTCCCGTAACCGCCGTTCTCCTGACCGCCATTGCGACGGACGTCGCAACCGCCGCATAAAACGGAACCTTGCCCGGGTGCCTTTTCCCGCAGGGCGGTTTTCTCCCTGCCGTTCGGAGAAACGGCGCGGGCAACCCCGAAACACCGCGATGACAACGGCTGACGGACGCATGTTCCCCCGCTGATTTTTTATCGGATTTCAATTCCGTCAAGCTCAAGCGAACGCTTCTTTTTCTTTTTCAGTGCGAGATACAGCGCATACGCCGCAAGAGCTCCGGCGCTGACGGCGGAAACCGCGACGCCGGCGCCAAGCCCTTTGACCCGATATCGGAATTCCACCGTGTGTTTTCCGACGCCGACGCGAACCGCGGCAAGATATCCGTCCACCGTCTCGAACCAGGTCTCTTCTCCGTCGACATAACAGGTCATACCCTGCGCGGGAACGGTTGTGAAAATCAGGCTCGTTTCGTCGTTTTCGACTTCAAACGACATCCCTTTGCCCGTATCTTTTACGTTTTTGGCGCCGCCGGCGGCAAGGATATCGTATCCTTTCTCAAAGGTCTCCCGGTCGAAACGATACAGCGCGAGCCCAGCCGTGCCCGAGGAAATACCCGTGCTTTCGACGAGCACGTTGACGCGGTCGCCCTTTTTCAGATTGCCGAGGAATTTCAGCGGTTCGCGATAAAGCACCAGATTCACCTGTTCGCCGTTGACCGTGACGAACATATCGCCTTTCTTATAATTATGGCAAAGATAAACCGGTCCGTCTTCCCCGACGGCGAAGGAATATGAAATCGAGACCGGATCGGCGGCGTTCAGCCTGGAATAATAAACGCTCATCCAATCGGAAGAATCCACGATGCGGGCGTTTTCCGTTTCGACCTCGCCGTCGGGCAGACGGACGAAGGGCGCGAGATCTGCGCCTACCAGCGCGGAGAAAAACCGGTTTTGCTCTTCGTAAAAAGGCAGCGTACCGTCGTTCCGCCAGGAAAGGATATCCTCCGATGCGGCGTATGCGGCGGGCAGGCACTTTTCGTTGCGCAGCACCGAGATTTTTTCGTATTTCCCGGCATTCACGAGGTAATCCGGCAGATACTGCATCGCGAGATCCGCGACGTATCCAACGTTCAGGACGGAATTGAGCACCGGGGAATAGGGGCAGTAGACCGTGCTGACGTTTTTCGCGTAGACGCGGTAACCGACGTCCTTGAAGAAATAATACGCGCCGCCGCTCATCGTGGAGGAATAATATGTGATCCCCTTCAGCCGGAACAACTGACAGTGGTCGAACGTCCAGTTGTAATACATTTCCGTACGGTAAAAATCGTCCTTCGGCGATGCATAGGCTTCGCTGAAAAGATCCATATCCTCGTTATATCCGTTATATTTCGGCACGTCGCCGATCTCGATGCTCTGCCCGATCACGACCGTGGAATTCGAGAACATTTCCACGAGCATACAGGCCGCAAGCAGCGCGCAGAACGTCTTCGCGCCGCCGGCGTCGCCCCGCACGCGGATGATGAGGAACAGCAGCACGAGATACATCACGACGAAAAAGACGCCGAGAATCAGCGACAGTTTCGACACGGTTTCCTCTTTCGCAAAAAGCTTCGCGGAAAGGATCGCCACGGCGGCAAATGCCGCGGAAACGCCGAGCGCGGGAACGCTCACACGGTCGAGATTGCGCAGAAACTCGAAGCAGACGATCATCAGCACAAAGGAGAACATGAACGTCCATCGGCCCGGGAGCTGGTTCGGGAAATGCAGTCCGTGCCAAAGGTAGTCAAGATAGTTCAGATTCATTGACAGCAGCAGGAATGCGCACAGAACAAGATAAACGATCCTGCGGCGCAGCGCGATCCCTTTATTCATCAGGAACAGCGGGACCAGAACCAGAACGAAGCATCCGCTGTAGATATTCGGAACGCCGAAGCGAAGCGAGGCCTCGGTCAGCGGAAGCGTCTTCGCAAAGAAATCACAGACGCCGTGATACAGCTCGGGCGCGGTCGGCGCGGGGATCTCCGAGGCAATGGTCGTGCTCAGGCCGAAATACACCGGCAGGAGCACGAAAGCCGCGAGTCCGGCTGCAAGCAGCGAAAACACGCCGAACCGGACGCCGCCGCGCAGGACGCCGCTCCATTTGAATTCGGAATAATTCTCGACCGCGAACACGATGAAATAAACGGCGAGAAAAATGCAGACGGCGAAGCCGATATAAAAGCCGGAATACATCGTGACCGCCAGCATCAGACAGTATAAAAACGGCTTCTTATCGCGCATCAGCCGTTCAAACCCCATCAGAACAATCGGGAAGAACACCACCGCGTCGAACCACATGATCTGACTGATGAACGCGAGACAATACGAGCACAGCGCGTAGCCTGCCGAGCACGCCACCGTGTAAAGGTCCGCTTTCCGGAAACGGTAACGGCAGTAGATCGCGAAATTCAGCCCGGCAAGACCGAATTTGAGAAGGATCAGATAATCCAGCGCGTCCACCAGATATTTCAGCGGCGAGAGCAGAAGCAGGAAATTGAACGGGCTGTTGCAGTAATAGGCGTTCTGCACGAAGGTATCGACGCCGAGCGCCCCGTTCCAGGAAAAGAGGTCGACCGCGAGCTCGCGTCTCGACAGATACTGCTGCCGCAGCATGGGGAAATACTGACTCCACAGATCCATGCCGAGCAGAGAGTTGTCGCCGAACGGGCGGATCCCCATTTTAATGTAGGAAATCAGGATCCCGAGCATCGGGATCAGAAACGCCGCCAGCAGATACCACCGGCCCCGTTCACGCATAAAAGCGGAGAATGCCGCACGTGTGATTTTTTTCTTCATTCTTTTTCACTCCGAAAACAGATCGCATACTACTACTATAAATCACGCCGAAAAAAAAGTCAAGATTTCAAAAATGGGTGGAAATACCGCTGCGAATGTGCTATACTGAAGACCGGGAACGGGAACCGCCCGCAGAAAGACGAGGAGCGATACAAATGAGAGACAGAAGAAAAAAGCATCTTGAAGAAAGGCTCGCCGCGGTCGAAAGCGTTCTTTTCAGCCCCATCAGCGACGACCGGAATTTTTCCACGGCGGTGCAGAAGCCCGAATACCTCGACCTTGCGGGCTGTTTCGGCAACGGGAACCCGCTGATGCTCGAGATCGGCTGCGGGAAGGGTGCGTTCATCTGCGAGAGCGCGAAGCGGAACCCCGACGTCAACTACATCGCCGTCGAAAAAGTCGGCAATGTGCTCGTCACGGCGTGTGAGAGGGCGCTGGCGGAGGGAATCCGTAATATCCTTTTCATAAAAACGGACGCGCATATGCTGCCGAAATACATTCCGGACCATTGCGTTGAGCGTATCTATCTCAATTTTTCCTGTCCCTACCCGAAAAACCGGTATGAGAACCGCCGGCTGACCTACGACGCTTTTTTCCCGATCTACGACCGTCTCCTGACCGCGGACGGCGAGATCCACCAGAAGACGGACAACATGCATTTCTTTGAGTATTCGCTCGCGCAGTACCCGAAGCACGGATATCTTCTGAAGAATATTTCCCTCGATCTGCACAACAGCGATTTTGAAGGGAACATCGTAACCGAGTACGAGCGGCGCTTTTCGCAGTTCGGCCCGATTTACCGTCTGGAAGCGTATAAAAAACGATGAGCGACGGGGAGCTTCTGTTGAAAAAACGCCTCGTTGAGCTTTCCGACCGCAGCGCGGCGCGGGGGGTATATGAATCCACGGAATTCCTGTCGCTTGCCGACCGGAGCGTCCTGCATGCGCTCGAGCGCAGCGGAGCGGTTTCCCCCGCCGCGCTCTTCGGCGGAACGGAACGCGCGGAACGCGTGATCGCAGTCTTCGGGAACGAGGCCGACTGCGGTTATGCGTACGAACCGGAGCTGCGCGTGATCTCAATCGCGCCTTTGAGCGAAAAATTCGGCGAGGAGCTCTCCCACCGCGACGTGCTCGGCGCGGTGATGAGCCTCGGCGTCAGACGCGAGCTGACCGGAGATATTTATACGCGGGGAAAACACGCGTTTCTCGTGGCGCTCGACACGGTCGCGCCGTATATCGCCGCAAACCTCGTCTCGGTAAAGCACACCGACGTGCGCTGCGAGCTTCTTGAAAAAATGCCGGAAGGAATCGGCGCGCAAATCAGGGAAGAATGCTTTATTTCCGCTTCCGAAAGGCTTGACTGCATCCTTTCGGCGGTGTATAATGTATCGAGAAGCGCCGCAAAAGAGCTTTTCGACAAGGAACGCGTATTCGTAAACGGCTCGCTGCGCGCCGGCGCATCCGCAGCGGTCGGCGCAGGGGACGTCGTTTCCGTCCGCGGAAAAGGAAAATTCGTTTTTCTCGGTCCGCGCGGCGAAACAAGAAAGGGACGGTTGAAATTCGCCGTCGGCATTTACGAGTAAAAGCATTGAACACCGGCAGATTACCGGTGAAAGGAGAATACAGAATGAGCAAGTATTATTTTACGTCCGAATCCGTGACCGAGGGCCATCCCGACAAAATCTGCGACCAGATATCCGACGCGATCCTCGACGCGATGCTCGCGCAGGATCCGCAGTCCCGCGTCGCGTGCGAGACGACCTGCACCACGGGCGTCGTATCCGTCATGGGAGAGATCTCCACGGAATCCTACGTCAACATCCCGAAGATCGTGCGCGAGGTCGTCTGCGACATCGGTTTTGACAATCCCGCCTACGGGTTCGACGGCAACACCTGCGCCGTACTTACGAGCATCGACGAGCAGAGCGCCGATATCGCGATGGGCGTGAACCGTTCCCACGAGCTGAAAGAAGGCGACGAAGACCGTTATAATCTGAACGGCGCCGGCGATCAGGGAATGATGTTCGGTTACGCCTGCGACGAAACGCCGGAGCTGATGCCCCTTGCGATCTCCCTCGCGCAAAAGCTGGCGATGAAGCTGACCGAGGTCAGAAAGAACGGCACGCTGAAATATTTAAGGCCCGACGGGAAAAGTCAGGTCACCGTGGAATACGTCGACGGCAAACCGGTCCGGGTCGACACCGTCGTGATTTCTTCGCAGCACGATCCGGACGTGACGCAGGAGCAGATCCGCGCAGACGTAATCAAATACGTGATCGAAGCGACCGTTCCCGCCGCGCTTCTCGATGAAAAAACGAAAATCTACGTCAACCCCACCGGGCGGTTCGTCATCGGCGGACCCGCAGGAGACAGCGGCCTGACCGGCAGAAAAATCATCGTAGACACCTACGGCGGTTACGCCCGCCACGGCGGCGGCGCGTTCAGCGGCAAAGACCCGACCAAGGTCGACAGAAGCGCCGCATACGAGGCGCGCTATATCGCAAAGAACGTCGTCGCGGCGGGACTTGCGTCAAAATGCGAGGTCCAGCTCGCCTACGCGATCGGCGTTGCGCGCCCTGTTTCCGTTTACGTCGACACCTTCGGCACCGGTAAAATCGGCGACGAAAAGCTCGGCGAGATCATTAACAGACTGTTCGACATGCGCCCTGCGGCCATCATCGACAAGCTTGACCTGCGCCGTCCGCAATATAGAGCTCTCGCCGCTTACGGACATATGGGCAGAGAAGACCTCGGCGTCGCATGGGAGAAGACCGATATGGCCGACGCGCTGAAAGCCGCCGCCGCGGAATAAACGGATCCGGTCCGGCAGGGCGTTTTCACCCCGCCGGGTCAAAAAGAAGAACGGAGAAGGTTTTCGCTTTCTCCGTTCTTTTTCTTTTGTTTCTTTCCCGGCGGGACCGTG
>JAFRTA010000283.1 GCA_017427315.1 Clostridia bacterium | reverse complement strand
TACTACACCCCGGATCTGACCGCGCCCGACGAAACGAACGTCAGCAGCGCGGCGGCGCGGAACAGCGAAACAGGGGAAATCGATACCACCGGCGACGGCCAGATCAATTTCGTCGTGGTTCCTGCGGAGGGCTGTACGGCGACGGTCACGGCGACCGGGAATTACAAGAATCTGAAAACCGTAGCCGAAAACGCTTACCGTCTGACAAAGGTCACCGGCGACGTGGCGGTAACGATCACGGTTGCCGCTGCCGGAGAAACCGATACGTCCGACCCGGTGATCACCTTCACCGACAGCGCGGCGACGCTGACAAGCGGCAGCGCCGCGGGCGTAACGATCAACGGTACCGCGGTAAAAATCAACGCAGCCGGGACCTACACCTTCACCGGCTCCTGCGCGGACGGCTCCATCGTGGTCAAAAAAGGCGTCACGGGCGTGACGCTGGTGCTGGACGGCCTGACGCTCTCGGCGCACGCGACGGCTCCCATCACCTGCAACAAGGGCAGCGGCGTGACCATTGTTGCAGCAGCGGGTTCCGTCAACAACCTCGCCGACGACCAATACAACAACGACGACTACTACACGGACGAAACGACCTATCCGGATATTGAAAACGCCGTCATCAAATGCAAGGACGGCTCCAACGTGACCATCAGCGGTACTGGCACGATCAACGTGAACGCCTACGGCAAAAACGGCGTGAAGGGCGGCGCGGACCTTTACGAAGAGGACGCGGACGGCAACTACACCGACGTGCTGCTCTCCACCGCCTCTCTGACGATTCAAGACGTCACGCTCAACGTCAGCATCAAGCACAGCTATAAGGACCCAGAGGACGCAACTTCTTATGACGGCGACGCCATCAAGTCGGAAAAGGCTCTCAACATTCTTTCGGGCAATATCACGGTCTCCGTCAACGACGACGGTATTAAATGCGACTATACCCTGAACATCGGCGCGAACGGAACGACCGGCCCCACGATCAACGTGACGAAAGCGACCGAGGGCATTGAAGGCTCCGTGGTCAACGTTTACAGCGGCAATATTTACGTGACCGCTTCCGACGACGGGATCAACGCCGCCAACGGCGATATCGCCGAGCGCAGCGCGGATTTCAGCTACAACCAGTACGGCGGGTACGTGTATATCAACGTGACGAACGGCGACGGCATCGATTCCAACGGCAGCGCCAATCTCGCGGGCGGCACGCTGGAGGTCTACGCGCCCAGTCAGGGCGACGGCGACCCCATTGATACGGAATACGGCTGCACCTTCGGCGGCGCGACGGTGCTGGCGGTCGGCCATAACGCGATGATGCAGCCTTACAGCGGCGTATACGTCGCGTTCGGAAGCAGCTCGAACGGAATGCAGGGCGGCAGACCCGGCTTCGGCGGTATGGGAACAGCCGAAACGCTTGTAACGGCGGGCGGTACGGTCGAAGTCAGGGACGCGGACGGCAATACGCTTTACACGGCGACCGCGGTCCGGGACGCAAGCTGCGTCGTGTTCGCGGATCCATCTCTGACGGAAGGCGGTTCTTATACTTTACATAACGATTCGACCATCGTTTCGACCGCTTCCGCAGTCGCCGGTTCCGGCGGGAATACGGGACCCGGCGGCAATATGCCGACCCCGCCCGAGAACGGTGAGAGACCGACCCCGCCCGAGAACGGCGAAAGACCGACCTCGCCCGAAAACGGCGAAATGCCGACTCCGCCGGAGAATACGGACGGTCCGCTGCCCGGCGACGTGAACGGCGACGGAAAGGTCAATTCGCAGGACGCGCGCCTGGCGCTGCGCGCTGCGGCGAAGCTCGAAACGCTGACGGAAGCGCAGACCGCCGCTGCGGACGTGAACGGCGACGGGAAAATCACCTCTGTTGACGCGAGAACGATCCTGCGCGCCGCCGCGAAGCTTGAGCCCCTGCAGGCGCCCGCAGAATAGCAGAATTCACGATGGTTCCAACGCGAGCTTCCCGGTCCTCGGGGCGTATGCGCCTGTGTGCCCGGCGCGCAGGCGCATACGGACGGCGCAGCCAATGAACGGAATACCGAAAAAGCAAGAACAGGATCGGCGACGAAAATCCCATTCGTCTCTGATCCTGTTCTTATCGGTACAGCGGGCCTCGGCCGGAACCGGAATCGGATTGCGTTTGCGATCGGCTCTGCTGTTCCGGCTCTTCAGATTCTTCGGTATCGAAAAGCTCCTTACACGGCAATCCGAAATCCGTCGCAGAGCATTTGACCGTCACGACGCCGGGCACGGCGCGGCTGATTGATCAGTGCGTTAAAAAAAACAAAGGAACCCTTTCCCGTCAGCCGTTCGCCGCCGCCTGCGCATCCATGACCGCGTCGATCGCCAGCACCACGGCGAGGGCCAGAACCTCGTCCGCGCCGGGCGCGATATCCAGCTCAAAGGTATCTCCCCACGCCATCCACTGCTTGTGGATGGAAACGACCGGATTTCCGCCGCTCGTGATCGTGTAATTGTGCGACCACATATCGCCCTGCACGTCCCATCCGGGGCCGTTGACGACGTATTTTGCCTTGAACAGCGTGAATTTTTTCGAAATTTCCGCGACGTCCTCGCCGCCGATCTCCACAAAGAATTTCGGCATCAGGGCGACGACCTTCTGTTTGACGAAGGCGACTTCCTCGCCGTTCCGGTCGTAAACGTGCAGTTTTTTCCCGAGAGAGATCATCTGTCCCTCGACGGAATAACGGTCCTCGCCGGAGGCGTCTTTGATCGTGAACCGGTCTTTCCACGAGAACACCTTTTGTTTCATGTAAAGCTTCATAGTATTTGCTCTTTCCGCAGTTATTTCGCGCCGAAGGTTTTGACTTCGATCGTCTTGTCCGCCGAAACGGCGATCTGGGCGGTGATCACGCGGTCGTCGTCGTTCTGATCCCAGCTTCTCGCGTAGGTGAAGGTGACCGTCGCGGTCCCCTCTTTGACTGCGGTGAAAACGTAATACTGCTTTCCGCCGACGCCTGCGATCGCCGCGGGACCGTCGTTGACCTTATCCTGTACGTATTCGTCCTTTGTCAGCTCGACGCAGTCGCCGTCGATCTCCGCGGTCCAGCCGTAGCCGGTGGTGGGGTTCGAGTCGAAGCAGAATTCCACGGTGTTCCCGTCGATTTTGTAGCTGTCCGGGTCGATCTCGACGACCGGCTTCGTCAGGCCGAGAAACGCGAGGATCGACATGATCAGCGCGATGATCTTCTGAATAAACGCCTGCATAAGAAACGCTCCTTTTTTTCATATTATGAATCTTTGCGACTCCATGATAACACTTTTCCGCGCGAATTACAAGAGGAACGGTAGACATTTCGGCGCGGATGTGTTATCTTTTTATTATCCTTATAAAAAGGCGGCGGCGATATGGAGCATTGGATCTGGCTTCCAGAAGAAAAATACCCGGACCGGCAGACGACGAAATACTCGTGCATGATCGCGGGGGAAAGCAATTACACGACGGCGGAATTCCGTCGGGAATACGATTTCGGCGGGCGCGAGATCGCCCGGGCGCGTTTTCGCGTCAGCGGCGACACGGCGTTCGCGCTGTTCGCGGACGGGGAATTTCTCTTCCGCGGCCCCGCGGGCGTGGGCGGCGATTTTCTGTATAACGAAGAGCTGCGGCCGGAGTTTTACGCGACGGAATACGAGCTGACGGGGGAAAATTGCCCTGCGCTGCGGCGGGGCGTTCTGCCGCTGTCGGCGCTGGTGCGCATGGGCTCGGTGCGCATCTGCGAGTATTCCCGCGGGGCGGGCGGATTTTTATTGGAGGGGAAAGTATTCTTCGCCGACGGCGGAGAAGAGAGTATCTTCTCCGACGGGAGCTGGCGGGCGCGGCTTCTGCCCGCGTACGACGCGCCGTACGCTTACAACGGGGAAAACGCGGCGGAGGAATTCGTCCCGGAGAGCAAAACGCCGCCGGTAAAGACTCTGACCGCGCCGATCCCGCCCTGCGAGGAGCATATCCTGCCGCTGAAAAACGGCGGGGAGATCGCGCTCGGCGCGAACAGGACGGCGAAACGCACCTTTTCGCTCGACCGGACGTACGCCTGTTATCTGAACGTGTACGCCGAGACGGACGCGCCGACGGACGTAAAGATCGTCGGTTATGAGCTCGACGGCGGGCATGACTGGGAATACCGTCTGCATTTTACAGGAAACGCCGTATTTTACGGCATGGAGCTGCAGAGCGTCGGGGGCGTGCGCGTCGAGGCAAAAAAAGAGACGGACGCCCCCGCGAAGATCCGGGTCGAGCTGCGCGCGTCGCATTATCCGGTCGCAGTCGAAGCGAAAGCCGCCGCGTCGGACGAAGAACTGAACACAGTTCTTGAAGTCTGCGCCCATTCGCTGAAATACTGCCGCCAGACGATCCATCTCGACAGCCCGAAGCACTGCGAGCCGCTCGCCTGCACCGGGGATTATTATATCGAGACGCTGATGACCGCCTTTACATTCGGGGATCTGCGCCTCGCCGCGTTCGACGTGCGCCGCACCGCCGAGCTTCTGCGGCGGCACGACGGGGAGATGTTCCACACAAGCTACAGCCTGATCTGGGTGCAGATGCTCTGGGACGTATACCGTCTCACCGGCGATACCGCGCTCCTGCGGGAAAACGCCGACGCGCTCGGGCTCCTGTTGCGCCGCTTCGCGGGGTACGTCGGCAAAAACGGCCTGATCGAAACGCCGCCGAACTATATGTTCATCGACTGGCTCTGCCCCGACGGGATCAACCTGCACCACCCGCCCAAGGCGCTGGGGCAGACCTGTATGTGTATGTTTTATTACGGCGCGCTGAAGACGGCGGAGAAAATATATACCGTTCTCCGCGCGTCGGAATCCGCCGCGGACGCGCAAAGGAAAAGCGCGGCTCTTCACCGCGCGATCCGTAAGTATTTATGGGATAAAGAAAAAAAGCTCTTCTTCGAAGGTCTGAATACGCCGACGCCGGAGCATATGATCTGTCATTATATGCCGAAGAACGTCGAAAAACGGTATTACCGCAGGCACGCGAATATTTTAGCCGCGTATTTCGGATTTTTCGGCGCGCGGACGAACCGGGCGCTGCTGCGCCGCGTGATCGGAAACGACAGCCTCGGCGAGGTGCAGCCGTATTTTCAGCATTTCCTGCTCGACGCGGTCTATCGCTGCGGACTGCGGGAGGAATACACGCTGAAGCTGCTCGATCAGTGGAAAGCGCCGGTCGCGGAATGCCCGAAGGGGCTGCCCGAGGGCTTTTACAAGCCCGATCCGGGGTACCGCTTCGACCGCAGCCACGCATGGGCGGGCACGCCCGCCTACGCGTTCCCGCTGGCGGTCTCGGGGCTGAAAATGCTCGAGCCGGGTTTCAGGAAAATCTCGCTCGCGCCCTCGTCTTTGGGGCTGGAAAGCGTCTCGGTCGAAATCCCCACGCCATACGGGATGATACGGATTGCGGTAAAGAAAGACGGAACGAGCCGGATCGAGACGCCGGATGAGATCGAGCTGCAGATATAAGGCGTCGCTTTTTTCTTCAAATTTTAAGAGATAATAGGAGAATAAAAAATGAGCAAAAAAATGAGCAATTTCACTCTTTCGTGTATTGAGAGGGGATTCTGCGACGAGCGGGGCGCCGCGTTCTGCGCCACGGCGACGAAGCTGCCGAACGGTGAATTCGGTATGGTGCTGCTTGCGGTAAAGGAACACGCGCTTCGGATCTATGATATCCTGAATATGCGCGAGATCGGAGAGCTTTTGTATTCGGTTCCGCTGCGGGAGATTTCCGGTCTGAAAAGCAAAACCGGCGTGATCAATATGCTTCTGCCCGGCGAGGTGCTTTCGTTCGATTACAACGGCGCGCATTACGGCTTTACGAACATGTACAAGGTGAACGAACAGCTGCAGGTGCTCCGGGAGGAAGCGGAAAGCGGCGCGGAGGATCGGTCATGAAAACGCGGGGAAATTACGGCGTCGGCGCGCGGGAAAAACGGAAAAAACGGATCTTATATCTTTCGATTCCGCTCGCTGTTCTGTTCGGGATCACAGCGATCTTTGCCGGGATGCGTCTGCGGATTGCGATGTTCGGCGGCGCTGTCTCTGCGACGGTTTCTGTTGCCTGTTCCCTTGTTGCGCTTTTGCCCGTCGTGTTTTTCATCGTTACGCTGATCCGTCTTCGTAAAACGGAAGAAAAACTGCGGGCGATGAATGTGAAGGAACAGAACGATTTTATGCTTTCGCACCGCAAGGATGCGGAAAAGACCGCGGAGGAGAAGTTCCGTCTGCTGAACCGGCTGCGCCGCGGCGCGGATCTGACAGCGGTTCTGACGTTTCTGTTCGGGATGTTCGCCGCGCTGACAGCGGGATGCTGCTATGAAAAGTATTCGGTGATCCCTTGTGCTTTGTCGTTGTATTCGGTCCTGATGCAAAGCGCCGCGCTTCAGCGCGTTCGCATTCTTCCGAGCGGAGCGGATCAGCGGGCAAGGCTCGACGAAACGGAATACCCGGAGCTGTTCCGCCTGATCCGCGAAGCCCGGGAAAAAACGGACAGCACGGGGGAAGTATCTCTCTATGTAACGGCGGATTGCGGCGCGTCCATAGCGAAGTCGGGCAGAGGATATGAACTGTATCTCGGTGCGCTCCTGCTGGCGGTTCTTGACGCGCGGGAGCTTGCCGCGATTCTTCCGCATGAGTTCGCGCATATGAAAAACGCATATCTGCGCGAAGGGAAGAACGAACGGTATCTCGATTGGCTGGAAACGCCCGACGCCGAATCCTTCTTTTCGGTTCTGCAGATTTTGTTTTCATATTTTGACATCCGGTTCAGGCTGGAATACGCCTTCTTCCTTTACAGTGTTTCGCTTTTGTCCGAGCGGGCGGCGGATGCGCTTATGAAGCAGGAGGGCTGCGCCCGCGACGCCGCTGCCGCGCTGCTGAAGATCGGGTATTATGATTATTACTCCTGGATGCTGAATGATAACGGCGGCAGCGCTTATGCGGACGAAGCGCGGATCGAACGATTCCTGCGCGCTGAGGCTACGGATTTCCGTCGGGAATCGAAAACGCACTGCGAGGAATGGAACCGGCTGATCGAAAAAACGCTGCCCGCAAATACGGATACGCATCCTGTTTTGCGTGAGCGTCTTGCCGGGCTCGGCTTCAACGCGCCGTTTTTGCCGTCCTACGAGTGCGGCGACGGCGAATACGAGCGGGAATGCGACCGCGCTCTGATGACTGCGGAGCGGATCTGTCTTGAAAACGTTGACGTTTCGGCGCTGCGGGAAGCAAAATACCTCGAACCGTTGAAAACGGTGGAAGACTGGGAATCCGAAGGCTGTCCGCTTGTTGCGGAGCGTTACGCGGACGTTTTGGATGCGCTTGATCAGCTCTGCAGATTCGGAGATGCGGAGACGCTCTGCCGCAGGGCGATCGGCGAGCTTCCTCCGCCCGCCGCCGCGTACGCGTATTATATGCTGGCCGGTCTTTTGCTGCATTCCTTCGACCCTGCGGGGCTTGAATATATGTACCGGGCAATGGAGCTGAACAACAACGCGGTAAAAAACGGTCTCGATGAGATTGGGGCGTTCTGCTGTATGATGGGACTTCCGGAAGAGCTGGAAAAATATCGCAGAAAAAGCGTCGAGCTGCTGCAGCGGGACGAGGATCTTTACGGCCGGCTCAAAGCCCTGAAAAAAGGAGACGAACTTTCGGTGGAGCATCTGCCGGAGGAACTGCGGCGCAGTCTGATCGAATGGCTGCAAGCAGAGGACGGCGGGCGGCTTGCCTCCGTGAGTGTTGTCCGCAAAACCGTAACGCCGGACTTTTTCGGCAGCGCCGTGATCGTGCGGTTCCGCGAAGGAACGGGCGAAGAAGCGCGGGAAGAACTGATGCACCGGGTTTTCTCCTATCTTGATACCTGCAGCGACTGGCAGTTCTGCCTGTTTGAGTATGACGACGTCGTGCACGTCAATAAAAAGCTTATCGACGATGCGGTGATTTATCCGGCATAAAAAAGATCCGTCGAGCTTTTCGACGGATTTTTTATGCCGGATATGCGGCGTCTTATACCTGTTCCGCAACCATATAAATAAGCTCCTTTGACTTCTCCCACCCGAGGCAGGGATCGGTGATGGACTTTCCGTAAACGCCCTCGCCGATCTTCTGCGCGCCGTCCTCGAGATAGCTTTCGATCATGAAGCCCTTGAGGATCTTTTTGATCTCCGCGCTGTGGCGGGCGGAATGCAGCACCTCATTGCAGATGCGCACCTGCTCGAGATACTTCTTGCCGGAATTCGAGTGGTTCGTGTCCACGATCACGGCGGGGTTCTTCAAGTCCTTCTTTGCGAACAGATCGCAGAGCAGGCGCAGATCCTCATAGTGATAATTCTGATGCGCCACGCCGTATTTATCCACGCTGCCGCGCAGGATCGCGTGGGTCAGCGGGTTGCCGGTGGTCTCCACCTCCCAGCCGCGGTAGACGAACATGTGCGCCGCCTGCCCGGCGGTAATGGAGTTCATCATCACGCCCAGATCGCCGCCGGTGGGGTTCTTCATGCCCACGGGCACGCCGATGCCGCTGGCGACAAGGCGGTGCTCCTGGTTCTCCGACGAGCGCGCGCCGACGGCGACGTAGGAGAGCACGTCGTCGAGATAGCGGTAATTCTGCACGTAGAGCATCTCGTCCGCGCAGGACATCCCGTAATCGTCGATCGCGCGGGAGTGCAGCTCGCGGATGGCGATGATGCCCTGCAGCATATCGGGCTTCTTCGACGGGTCGGGCTGGTGCAGCATGCCCTTGTAGCCCTCGCCCGTGGTGCGGGGCTTGCCGGTGTAGATACGGGGGACGAGCACGAGCTTGTCCTTGACGTCCTCCTGCACGCGCGCGAGGCGCGAGATGTAATCAAGCACCGCGTCCTCCCGGTCGGCGCTGCAAGGGCCGATCACGAGAACGAGTTTGTCGCTCTCGCCCGTGAACACCCGCGCGATCTCGTCGTCGCGCTCTTTTTTTATTTTTATCGCCTTTTCGGTCAGCGGGAACTGCTTCTTGATCTCCATCGGGATCGGCAGCTTGCGCAGAAAATTCATCGCCATGAAAAAATCCCCTTTCACCGGATCGCAATACGGCTTTGGCCCGTCCGCCGTATCTTCCGCGTATTTAGATACGGATTTTATCATAGATCAAAAGAAAATTCAAGACGTAAGGAAAAAAACGGATATCTGTGCGGAAAAGTGTACGGGGTAAAAAAGCTGCCGCAGAT